>NZ_BAAAMR010000096.1:0-36996 GCF_039529375.1 Actinomadura napierensis | reverse complement strand
CGGACGACGTTCTGGTGCGGCACCACGACGCCCTTGGGACGTCCGGTCGAACCCGAGGTGTAGATGACGTACGCCGGGTTCTCCGGGGAGATCGCCACGTCCAGGTTCGCGTCGTCGTAGCCGGACGCGTCCAGGTCGTCCGGGCGCAGGGTCAGGACGGGCTCGGCGTCCTGGACCATGTACGCGATCCGGTCCTCCGGATACGCCGGGTCGATCGGGACGTACGCGGCCCCGGCCTTCAGCACGGCGAGGATCGCCACGACCAGGTCGGCCGAACGCGGCAGAGCGAGCGCCACGAACTGCTCGGGTCCGACGCCCTGCTCGACCAGGCGGCGCGCCAGCCGGTTCGCCCGCGCGTTCACCTCGCCGTACGACAGCGACACACCCTCGAACGACACCGCCACCGCATCCGGACGCGCCGCCGCCTGCGCCTCGAACAGCGCCGGAATCGTCGACCGCTCGGCCTCCGGCGCCTTGCCGCCCGCCCATTTGCGCAGGATGGTGCGGCGTTCCGAACGTTCCAGGATCTCGGCGGTGCCGATCGGCGCGTCGGGGTCGGCGACGAGGTCGCGGACGAGCCGCTCGAACCGTCCGGCGGTCGCGACGGCCGTGCCGGTGTCGAACAGGTCGAGGGCGTATTCGAGGCCGGCCTCGATCCCGGCGGGCGCACCGTCGTCGCCGTGCCGTTCCTCCAGGTAGAGGGACAGGTCGTACTTGGCGGCCCCGGCGGTCAGGGGCTCGGCGCCGCCGGTCAGCCCGTCCAGCTCCAGCCGCGCCTCGGGGTTGTTCTGGAACGACAGCACGACCTGGAACAGCGGGTGCCGGGCCATCGACCGCGCCGGGTTCAGCACCTCGACCAGCCGCTCGAACGGCAGGTCCTGGTGGGCGTAGGCGGCGAGGTCGGTCTCCTTGGCCCGGGAGATCAGCTCGCGGAACGAGGGGTCGCCGGAGGTGTCGGTGCGCAGGACGAGCATGTTGACGAACATGCCGACGAGGTCGTCCAGGGCCTCGTCGGTGCGGCCCGCGATCGGCGACCCGATCGGCACGTCCGTGCCCGCGCCGAGGCGGGTCAGCAGCGCGGCGTAGGCGGCCTGCATGACCATGAACAGGCTCGCGCCGCTCTCGCGCGCGAGGCGCAGCAGCCCCGCGTGCAGCTCGGCGTCGAGTTCGAAGGTGTGCGTGCCGCCCCGGTAGGACGCCTCCGCCGGACGCGGCCGGTCGGTGGGCAGCTCCAGCTCCTCCGGAAGCCCCGCCAGCGCGTCACGCCAGTAGGCGATCTGCTTGGAGATCAGGCTCTCCGGGTCGTCCTCGGAACCGAACAGCTCGCGCTGCCAGAGGGTGTAGTCGGCGTACTGCACCGGCAGCGGCGCCCACTGCGGCGTGCGGCCCTCCGCGCGGGCCGCGTAGGCGGTGATCACGTCGCGGGCCAGCGGCGCCATGGACCAGCCGTCCGCCGCGATGTGGTGCAGCACCATCATCAGGACGTGGCCGCCGCCGTCGAGCGCGAACAGCCGGGCCCGCAGCGGCGGCTCCACCGACAGGTCGAAGCCCCGGCCGACCTCGGCGGCGAGCTCCGCCGGCAGCGCGGCCTCCCCGGTCGCGGTGACGTCGAGGCGGGGCCGGGCGGCGGCCGGGTCCAGCACGAGCTGGCGGGCGCTGCCGGACCCGTCCGGGAAGATCGTCCGCAGCGACTCGTGCCGTTCGGCGACGTCGGCGAGGGCGGCGCGGAGCGCGTCCAGGTCCAGGGCGCCGTCCAGGCGCAGCGCGACCGGCATGTTGAAGGTCGCGGACGCGCCCTCGAACCGGTTGAGGAACCACAGCCGCTGCTGCGCGTACGACAGCGGCACGACCTCGGGGCGTTCGGCGCGCGCCAGCGGCGGGCGCACCTCCCCGCCCGCCTCGGCGAGCCGTCCGGCGAGCCCGGCGGGGGTCGGGGCCTCGAACAGCGCCCGGAGGGGCAGCTCGGCGCCCAGCGCGGTGCGGATCCTGCTGACCAGGCGGGTCGCGGTGAGCGAGTCGCCGCCGAGGTCGAAGAACCCGTCGCCGGCGCCGACGTGCGGCACGCCGAGGATCTCCGCGAACAGCCCGCACAGGATCTCCTCCCGCGGCGAGCGCGGCGCGCGGCCGGCGGACGCGCCGGCCGGGGCGCCGGGCGCGGGCAGCGCGGAGCGGTCCAGTTTCCCGTTGACGGTCAGCGGCAGCGCGTCCAGCACGGTGAACGCGGGGACCATGTAGTCGGGCAGCCGCTCGGCCGCGAACCGCCGCAGCGCGGCGGCGTCGAGGGTCGCCGGGTGGGCCGCGGGCACGACGTAGGCGGCGAGCCGCTTGTCGCCGGGACGGTCCTCGCGGACCACGACGGCGGCCTGGCCGACGCCGTCGAACCCGGCGACGACGCTCTCGATCTCGCCGGGCTCGACCCGGAAGCCGCGGATCTTGACCTGGTCGTCGGCGCGGCCGAGGTACTCGACCGTGCCGTCCGGCAGCCACCGGGCGAGGTCGCCGGTCCGGTACATGCGGTCGCCGGGGGCGCCGAACGGGTCGGCGACGAACCGCTCCGCCGACAGCGACGGCCGCCCGAAGTAGCCGCGCGCGAGCTGCGCGCCCGCGAGGTACAGCTCGCCGGGGACGCCGGTCGGGACGGGCTGGAGCGCGGCGTCCAGCACGTAGGCGCGGGTGTTGCGGTGCGGCGCGCCGATCGAGACGCGCTCGGCCCGCGCGGCGACCTGGTTCATCGTGTCGATGGTCGACTCGGTGGGCCCGTAGAGGTTCCGGGTGGTCACGCCGGGGATCTCGCGCAGTTCCGCCCAGAGGCCGTCGCTGAAGGCCTCGCCGCCGAGGAGCAGGTGCGTGGGCAGGTGGCGGCCGTCGTCGCTGAGCAGGCCCGCTTCGCGGAGCGAGGCGAAGTGCGACGGCGTGGTGTTGACCAGGTCGATCCGCGCGCGCGCCACGTACGCGGTGTACGCCTCGACGTCGCGGCGCGTGGCGTCGTCGATGAGGTGCAGCTCGTGGCCGTGCATCATCCACAGCAGGCCGTGCCAGGAGGTGTCGAACGAGAACGACGCGAGGTGCGCGAACCGCATCCGGCGCCCGCCGGCCGCCTCGACCGCCGGGTCGATGAACGCGTCCCGGTGCGCCTCGTAGTAGTTCAGGACGCCGGTGTGCGGGATCGTCACGCCCTTCGGGCGTCCTGTAGAGCCCGAGGTGTAGATGACGTAGGCGGCGTTGCCAGAGCGCAGCGGCCGGACCCGCTCCGCGTCGGCCGGGTCGTGCGCGGGACGTCCGGCGCCCTGCGGGAAGTCGTCGGCGGTGATGGTGAGGGCGGGACGGCAGTCGTCCAGCATGTAGGCGATGCGGTCGGCCGGATATTCGGGGTCGATCGGGACGTACGCGGCGCCCGCCTTCAGCACGCCCAGGATCGCCACGACGATCTGCGGGGTGCGCGGCAGGACGATCGCGACGCGGTCCTCGGCGCCGATGCCGCGGGCGATCAGCTCGTGCGCGAGCCGGTTGGCGCGCTCGTTCAGCTCGGCGTAGGTGAGGGACGCGTCGCCGCACACCAGCGCGGTGTCGCCGGGCGTGCGCGCGGCCTGGGCCTCGAACAGCGCGGGCAGCGTGCCGGCCGGGACGTCGGCGGACGTGTCGTTCCACCGCGCCAGGGCCTCGCGCTCCTCGTCGCTCGCCAGACCGACGGAGCCGATGAGCTGGGACGAGTCCTCCGCGAACGCTTCGAGGAAGCGGCGGACGCGGGCCAGCAGCGCCTCGACGACGTCGTGCTCGAACACGTCGGGCCGGTAGTGCAGCCGCAGCGACAGCCGGTCGTCCGGCACGGCGACGAACGACAGCGGGAAGTGGGTCGCGTCGTAGGAGTCGGCGGAGGCGATGCGGACGCCGTTCAGCGAGCCGTCCAGCATGGCCGGGTCGAACGGGTAGTTCTCCAGCACCGTCATCGTGTCGAACAGCGCGCCGCCGTGGCCCGCGACCCGCTGGATGTCGGTGAGGCCGAGGTGGTGGTGGGCCAGCAGCGCCGTCTGCTCCTCCTGGAGCCGCTCCATCAGCGCCGCGAGGGACTCGTCCGGGCGGTGCCGGACGCGGATCGGCAGCGTGTTGATGAACAGGCCGATCATCTGCTCGATGCCGGGCAGCTCCGGCGGGCGGCCGGAGACGGTCGCGCCGAACACCACGTCTCCGCTGCCGAGGAACCGGCCGAGGACCAGGCCCCACGCGCCCTGCAGGACGGTGCTGAGCGTGACGCCGTGCCGGCGGGCCGCCCGGGACAGGCGCCGGGTCGTGCGCTCGTCCAACTCGGCGATGGTGCGTTCCGGCGGGCGCGGCGCGCGGGCGGCGGCCGCCGGCGCGACGAGGCTCGGCTCCTCCACCCCTTCGAGGGCGCGGCGCCAGGCCTCCTCGGCGGCGGCGCGGTCCTGCTTCGCCAGCCACGCCAGGTAGTTCTTGTACGGGGTGACGCGCGGGAAGCCGGTGTCGTGGCCGCCCTGCACGTACAGCATGAACAGCTCGGTCGCCAGGATCGGCGTGGACCAGCCGTCCAGCAGGATGTGGTGGTTGGTGAGGATCAGGCGGTGCCGCGCCGGCCCCGTCCGGACGAGGACGAAGCGCAGCAGCGGCGGCGCGGTCATGTCGAAGCCGCGCGCCCGCTCCCGCGCCACGATCGCGTCGGCCTCGGCGGCGTCCGCCGCGCCGATCTCCTCCCACGGCAGCTCGACGGTGCGCGGGACGACCTGGACGGGCCGCGACAGGTCCTCGTGCCAGAACGCCGCGCGCAGGTTGGAGTGCCTGCGCAGCAGCGTCTCGGCGGCCGTCCGCAGCGCCCCGGCGTCGAGCGGCCCGTCGAGGTCGAGGACGAGCTGCGCGGTGTAGACGTCCCTGCCGTCGGCGTCATCGGCGGCGCCGTCGCCGGAACTGCCGCCGGCGCCGTCGCCCGCGTCGAACAGCGCGTGGAAGAAGAAGCCCTGCTGCAAGGGAGACAGCGGCAGGATGTCCTCGAGGTCCCCCCGGTTCACGTCTGCTTCCTCCAGGCGCTCTGCAGCTTGTCGATCTCGCTCTGATCCAGGTCCACGAGCAGGTCGGACGGGGTGAACCCGCCGGCGGCGCCGTCATCGCCGGCGGCGGCGACGTGCGCGGCGAGGCCGCGCAGCGCGGTGAACCAGCCGTCGGCCAGCTCCCGGACGGCGGCCTCCTCCAGCAGCCCGCCGGGCCACGTCCACGTCGCCGACAGCACCGGGCCCCCGGCCAGGTCGCGGGTGATCGCGTTGATCTCCAGGACGTGCGCGACCGGCATCCGCGGGTCCTCGCCGGCGGGGGTGTCCTCCGGCGCGAGCGTCCAGTCGCCGTCCCCGTCGCCGGGCGCGACGCGGCCGAGGTAGTTGAACGCGATCGGCGCGGCGGGCGGCTCGGCGAGCTCTTCTGCGGCCTCGCCGCCCCCGTAGCGCAGCAGGCCGTAGCCGATGCCCCCGTCCGGGACGGCCCGCAGCTGCTCCTTCACCTTCTTGATGGCGGTGCCGACGGGGGCGCCGCCGTCACGGACCGCCGCCCAGTCGACGGCGCCGGTGTCGAGGCGGACGGGATGGATCGAGGTGAACCAGCCGGCCGTCCGGGAGAGGTCGACGCCGGGCACGACGTCCTCGCGGCCGTGGCCTTCGAGATCGATGAGCACGTCGGTGCCGCGTCCCGCACCGTGGTGGCGGCGCCACTGCGCAACGGCGAGCGCGAGGCCGGTGAGCAGGACGTCGTTGGCGCGGCCGTGGTACGCGGCGGGAACGTCGGTGAGCAGCGGGCCGGTGACGTCGGCGGGCAGCTCGACGGTCAGCGACCGGGTGCGGGCGGCGATGTCGACGCGCGGGTCCAGGGCGCGCGGGGCGAGCCGCTGCGGCGGGCCGTCCACGATGTCGAGCCAGTCCTCCAGCTCGTCCTCGCGGTCGGCGGCGGTGGCGGTGAGCCGCTGCGCCCACCGCCGGAACGAGGTCGGGACCGGGTCGAGCGTGCCGCCCGCCCAGGCGGTGACGAGGTCGGGCAGCAGGATCCGCCAGGTGACGCCGTCCACGACGAGGTGGTGCAGGACGACCAGGAGGCGGCCCTGGTCGCGGCCCGCGTCGAACCAGACGAGCTGCGCCGTCGTCCCGGCGAGGGGGTCGAGGCGGTCGCGGGCGGCGGTGGCCTGCTCGCCGATGACCACGGCGCGCTTGTCGGCGTCGAGGCCCGCGATGTCCACCCGGGTGACCAGGTCCGCGGCGTCCACCGTGCCGGGCTGCCGCACGACCGGCCGCCACTGGCCGCCGTCGGCGTCCAGGCGGAGCCGGAGGACGTCGTGGTGGTCCAGGACGGCCTGGAACGCGGCGGCGAGCCGGTCGGCGCCGAGCGCGGGCGGGGTGCGCAGCAGCATCGACTGGTGGAAGCCGCCGATCAGCGACGCGTCGCCGCCGACCCGCTCGCGCAGCCACGCGACGATCGGGGTGACGGGGGCCGGGCCGACGCCCGCGCCGGGCGCCTCGGTCTCGACCCGCTCGTCCTCGCCGACCGGACGCGCGACCGCGGCCAGCTCCTCGACGGTCTGGTGCTGGAAGACGTCGCGGGGCGTGATGACCAGCCCGGACTGCCGGGCCCGGGACACGAGCTGGATCGCGATGATGGAGTCGCCGCCGAGGTCGAAGAACCCGTCGTCGATCCCGACCCGCTCCAGGTTCAGCACTTCCCGGAACAGGCCCGCGAGCGCCTCCTCCTCGGCGGTGCGCGGCGCGCGCGACGACGCCTTCGCCGAGAAGTCCGGCGCGGGCAGCGCCTTGCGGTCCAGCTTGCCGTTGACGGTGAGCGGCAGCGCGTCCAGCTCCACGACCACGGCCGGGACCATGTGGTCGGGCAGGTCGCTTCCGGCGAACTTGCGCAGCTCCGCCGAGTCCACCGGCGCGGAGACGACCACGTAGGCGACGAGCCGGTCGTCGCGGACGACCACGGCCGCGTCCGCCACCGCCTCGTGCCTGGTCAGCGCCGACTCGATCTCACCCGGCTCGATACGGAAGCCGCGCAGCTGCACCTGCTGGTCGCTGCGGCCGAGGTATTCGAGGCGGCCGTCGTTCAGCCACCGCCCGACGTCGCCCGTCCGGTACATGCGGGTGCCGGGCTTGCCGTGCGGGTCGGCCACGAACCGCTCGGCGGTCAGCCCGGACCGGTTGAGGTAGCCGCGCGCCAGACCCGGCCCCGCCACGTACAACTCCCCGACGACGCCCGGCGGGACGGGCTGCAAACGGTCATCCAGAACGTAAACACGCAGGTCAGGGATGCCGACGCCGACGACGCTGCCGGGGGCGGTCGCGGCGTAGGCGCGGTCCAAGGCGATGTACGAGACGTGCACCGTGGTCTCGGTGATCCCGTACATGTTGACGAGCGTCGGCGCGTCTTCCGGATGCCGCGCGTACCAGTCCTCCAGGCGGCCCAGTTCGAGGGCCTCGCCGCCGAAGACGATGTACCGCAGCGCCAGCTCGGTGCCCGGGTTCGCCTTGTCGGCCGCCATCAGCTGGTAGAACGCCGACGGCGTCTGGTTCAGGACGGTCACCCGCTCGTCGGCCAGCAGCTTCAGGAACTCGTCCGGCGAACGCGACGTCAGGTACGGCACCACGACGAGACGCCCGCCGTAGAGGAGCGAGCCCCACAGCTCCCAGACGGTGAAGTCGAACGCGTAGGAGTGGAACAGCGTCCACACGTCGTCGGGCCCGAAGTCGAACCAGTGCTCCGTGGAGCGCAGCAGGCGGACGACGTTCTGGTGCGGCACCACGACGCCCTTGGGACGTCCGGTCGAACCCGAGGTGTAGATGACGTACGCCGGATGGTCCGGCGAGATCGCCACGTCCAGGTTCGCATCGTCGTAGCCGGACGCGTCGAGATCGTCCGGCCCGATGGTCAGGACGGGCTCGGCGTCCTCGACCATGTAGGCGATCCGGTCCTCCGGATAGTCCGGATCCATCGGGACGTAGGCCGCGCCCGCCTTCAGCACGGCCAGGATCGCCACGACCAGGTCCGCCGAGCGCGGCAGTTTCAACGCCACGAACTGCTCGGGGCCGACGCCCCGCTCGACCAGGCGGCGCGCCAGCCGGTTCGCCCGCGCGTTCACCGCGCCGTACGACAGCGACACACCCTCGAACGACACCGCCACCGCACCCGGACGCGCCGCCGCCTGCGCCTCGAACAGCGCCGGAATCGTCGCACGCTCGGCTTCGGGCGCCTTGCCCCCGGCCCAGTCGCCGAGGATCAGTTCGCGTTCGGCCGGGTCGAGGACGGCGGCGGCGCCGATGGGCGCGTCGGGGTCGGCGAGCAGCGCGGCCAGGTGCCGCTCGAAGCGGGCGACCAGCCGCTGCGCGGTGGCCGGGTCGTAGAGGTCGAGCGCGTACTCCAGCTCGCCGTCGAGACCGTCCTCGCGCTCGGTGAGGATCATCAGCAGGTCGAACCGGGACACCCCGGCGTGCAGCGGCTCCACCTCGGCGCTGAACCTCGGCATCTCCAGCCGCGCCTCGGGGTTGTTCTGGAACGTCAGCCCGACCTGGAACAGCGGGTGCCGGGCGAGGTGCCGCGGCGGGTTGAGGACCTCGACGAGCCGCTCGAACGGGACGTCCTGGTGGGCGTAGGCGGCGAGGTCGGTCTCCTTCACCCGCGCGACCAGCTCGCGGAACGTCGGGTCGCCGGAGGTGTCGGTGCGGAACACCAGCATGTTGACGAACATGCCGACGAGATCGTCGAGGGCCTCGTCGGTGCGGCCCGCGATCGGCGACCCGATCGGCACGTCCGTGCCCGCCCCGAGCCGGGTCAGCAGCGCGGCGAACGCGGCCTGGGCGACCATGAACGGGCTGGCGCCGGTGGCGAGGGACAGCTCGCGCAGCGCGGCGTGCACGTCCGGGCCGAGCCGGAAGCGGGCCGTCGCCCCCCGGTAGGACGCCTCCGCCGGACGCGGCCGGTCGGTGGGCAGCTCCAGCTCCTCCGGAAGCCCCGCCAGCGCGTCACGCCAGTAGGCGATCTGCTTTGAGATCAGGCTTTCGGGGTCGTCCTCGGAACCGAACAGCTCTTGCTGCCAGAGGGTGTAGTCGGCGTACTGCACGGGCAGCGGCGCCCAGTCCGGCGCGGCGCCCCCCACGCGCGCGGCGTAGGCGGTGATGAAGTCGCGGGCGAGCGGCGCCATCGACCAGCCGTCGCCGCCGACATGCTGCAGGAGCAGCAGCATGACGTGCTCGTCCTGCGCGAGCCGGAACAGGTGCGTGCGCAGCGGCGGCTCGGCGGAGATGTCGAAGGCGTAGCCGGCGGCCATCGCCAGCCGCGACGGCAGCTCGGCCTCCGTCGTGCCGGTGATCTCCAGTTCCGGGCACGCGGCGGCCGCGTCCAGCACCAGCTGGCGGGGCACTCCCCCGCTGTCGGGCAGGACCGTGCGCAGCGTCTCGTGCCGCTCCACCAGGTCGCCGACGGCGGCGCGGAGCGCGTCCACGTCGAGCGGTCCGCGGATGCGCAGCGCGATCGGCATGTTGTAGGTGGCGGACGGGCCCTCGAACCGGTTGAGGAACCACTGCCGCTGCTGCGCGTACGACGGCGGGACGGTCTCGGGCCGCTCGCGGGGCTCCAGCGCGGGGCGCTCGGGCGCGGCGTCCCGGCCGTCCAGCAGCGCGGCGAGCCCGGCGACGGTCGGCGCCTCGAACAGCGCGCGGACGGGCAGCTCCGTGTGCAGCATCCGGCGGACCCGGCTGACGACCCGCATCGCGATCAGCGAGTTCCCGCCGAGCGCGAAGAAGTCGTCGTCGGCGCCGACGCGGTCGAGGCCCAGCAGGTCGGTGAAGACGGCGGCGACGGCCTCCTCCCGCTCCCCGGACGGCGCGCGGTAGGCGGTGGACGGGACGGCGGGCGCGAGGTCCGGCTTCGGCAGCGCCTTGGTGTCGACCTTGCCGTTCGGGGTGAGCGGCATCTCCTCCAGCACGACGACGGCGGCGGGCACCATCGACTCGGGCAGGTGCGCGCGGACGTGGGCGCGCAGCCCCTCGGGGTCGACCGTCGCGCCGGGCGCCGCCACTACGTAGGCGACGAGCCGCTTGACCGCAGGGCCCTCGGCGGGCTCGGCGACCTGGACGAGGGTGACACCGGGCAGGCCGAGGCCGTCCACGGTGACGGCGGCGCGGGTGGCCGCCACCTGCTCAAGGGTGCGCAGGTACCAGCCGGTGAGCCGCTCGGCGGTGCCGGCGTCGAACAGGTCCCGCGCATACTCCAGGGTGCCGGTCAGGCCGCCGCCGGGGGCGTCCTCCAGCAGGAACTCCAGGTCGAACTTCGCGACGCCCGGGTCCACCGGCTCGACCGCGACGTTCAGGCCGGGCAGCTCGACCGACGGCTCGGGGTTGTTCTGCAGGGTCAGCATGACCTGGAACAGCGGGTGCCGGGCCAGCGACCGGACCGGGTTCAGCACCTCGACGAGCCGCTCGAACGGGACGTCCTGGTGGGCGTAGGCGCCGAGGTCGGCCTCCCGGACCCGCGCGAGGAGTTCGGCGAACGACGGGTCGCCGGAGGTGTCGGTGCGCAGCACGAGCGTGTTGACGAACACGCCGACCAGGTCGTCGAGGGCCTGGTCGGTGCGGCCCGCGATCGGCGAGCCGATCGGGACGTCGGTCCCGGCGCCGAGCCGGGTCAGCAGCGCGGCGAGCGCGGCCTGCAGCACCATGAACACGCTGACCTGGTGGTCGCGGGCGACGGCGCGCAGCCCCTCGCCCAGGTCCGCCGGGACCTCGAAGGCGGCCCGCCCGCCCCGGTAGGAGGCGCGGTCGGGGCGCGGCCGGTCCAGCGGCAGGGCGATCTGTTCGGGAAGCCCGGCGAGGGCGTCCTTCCAGTAGGCGATCTGGCGGGCGGCGAGGCCGTCCGGATCGTCCTCGGAGCCGAGCAGCTCGCGCTGCCAGAGCGCGTAGTCGGCGTACTGGACGGGCAGCGGCGCCCACTCGGGCGCCTTGCCGTCGCGGCGCGCCAGGTAGGCGGTGATGACGTCGCGGGCCAGCGGCGCCAGCGACCAGCCGTCGCCGGCGATGTGGTGCAGGACGAGCAGCAGCAGATGCTCGTCCGCGCCCGTCTCCTCCGTGCCCGCCCCGTCCGTGCCCAGCCGGTACAGGTGCGCGCGGACGGGCAGGTCGGACGCCAGGTCGAACCCGCGCGTCGCGTCGGCGAACAGCGTCCCGAACAGGTCGCCGGGGCCGGCGTCGCCGATCGTCAGCGGCGGGTCGGCGTCGGCCGGGTCCAGGATGATCTGGACCGGTTCGCCGTCGGCGTCGCCGAAGACGGTGCGCAGCGACTCGTGCCGGGCCACGACGTCGCGGAGCGCGGCGCGCATGGCGCCGACGTCGAGCACGCCGGTCAGCCGGAGCGGGATCGGCATGTTGTAGGTGGCGGTGGGGCCTTCGAGCCGGTTGAGGAACCAGAGGCGCTCCTGCGCGTGCGACACCGGCAGCGGGTCGGGCCGCTCCGCCGGCCGCACCGCCGGGCGCCGGGCGCCGGTCCCGGACGCGTCGATCCGCTCGGCGAGGCCCGCCACGGTCGGCGTCTCGAACAGCGCCCGGACGGGCAGCTCCACGTTCAGCGCGGCGCGGGCGCGGGCGACGACGCGGGTGGCCTTCAGCGAGTCGCCGCCGTGGTCGAAGAAGCCGTCGTCGACGCCGACCCGGTCCACGCCGAGGACGTCGGCGAAGATCCCGGCGAGGATCTCCTCGCGGGCGTCGCGCGGCCCCCGCGAGGACTCCGCGGCGGCGAGGTCGGGCTCGGGCAGCGCGGCCCGGTCGAGCTTCCCGGCCGGGTTGAGCGGCATCGCGTCCAGCACCACGATCGCGGACGGCACCATGTAGCCGGGCAGCGTCCGCCCGACGAACTCGCGGAGGGCGGCGGGCTCGGCCGGGCCGCCCGCGGCGCCGACCACGTACCCGACGAGGACGGTGTCGCCCGCGGCGTCGCGGCGCGCGACGACGACGCTCTGCGTCACGCCGGGGTGCGCCGCCAGCGCCGCCTCGATCTCGCCCAGCTCGATGCGGAAGCCGCGGACCTTCACCTGGTGGTCCAGGCGGCCGAGGTACTCGATGTGCCCGTCGCCGTTCCAGCGAACGAGGTCGCCCGTCCGGTACATCCGCTCGCCGGGCCCGCCGAACGGGCAGGCCACGAACCGGTCGGCGGTCAGCGACGGGCGGTGCAGGTACCCGCGGGACTGGCCGGCGCCGGCCAGGTACAGCTCGCCGGGGACGCCGACGGGGACGGGCCGCAGCCGCTCGTCCAGCACGTACGTCCGGGTGTTGGCCAGCGGCCCGCCGATGGGCGCGACCGCGTCGGGGTTCCCGTCGTCGAACCAGCCGGTCACGACGACCGTCGTCTCGGTGGGGCCGTAGATGTTGGAGATCCGCGCGTTGGGCAGCAGCGCCCGGACGTCCTTCAGCAGCCGCGGCGGCAGCGCCTCGCCGCCGAGCGCCATGTCCTCCACGTCGAGCCGGAAGTCGCCGCGTCCCAGCAGCGCCGACACCGCCGACGGCACGCCGCCGATCAGCGAGCCCGACCAGCCGCCGCGCTCGGCGACCTCGAGCAGGTCCCGGACGACCTCGATCTCGCCGCCGACGGTCAGCGGAACCAGCCATTCGAACACCGACAGGTCGAAGTTCAGCGACGTGGCGAACAGCACGCGGCGCAGCCGGTCGGCCCCGTAGGCCGCCATCGCCCGGGCGCGGAAGCCGGCGAAGTTCTCGTGCGAGATGGGGACGCCCTTCGGGCGCCCCGTCGAGCCCGAGGTGTAGATGATGTAGGCGAGGTTGCCCGGGTGCAGCGGCCGGACGCGCTCCGCGTCGGTCACGTTCTCCCCGGGGAGACCGTCGAGCGCGAGCGCGTCCAGCTCGACCCGGGGCGTGCCGCCGGGCAGTTCGGCGGAGCGGGTGGTGATGACGCAGGCGGGGCCGGCGTCGGCCAGCATGTGGGCGACGCGGTCCGGCGGATAGGTCAGGTCGATCGGCAGGTAGGCGGCGCCCGCCTTCAGCACGGCCAGCGCGGCGACGACGAGGCCCTCGTCGCGCGGATGGGCGAGCGCGACGAAGTCGTCGGCTCCGACGCCGCGCGCGATGAGGTGCCGGGCCAGCCGGTTCGCGCGCGCGTTCAGCTCGGCGTAGGTGAGGCGGGCGTCGCCGGCGATGACGGCGGTCCGGCCGGGCGTCCGCGCGGCCTGCGCCTCGAACATCTCCGGTGCGGTGCGCGGGTCGACCGGGTGCGCGACGCGGTTCCACTCGTGCAGCACCAGGTCGCGCTCGGCCTCGTCCAGCAGTTCCACGTCCCGCAGCGGCGTCGACGGGTCGACCTCGCCGAGCGTGCGCAGCAGCCGGAGGTACCGCTCGTGGTGCGCGGCGACCTGGTCCTCGGTGTAGAGGTCGGGGTGCGCCTCGAAGTCGACGCGGATCCCGGCGCCGTCGAGGTTGTCGTAGATGTTGATCGCGAGGTCGTCGATCGGCCCGATCGTCATGGCGTGCATCCGCGCCGGCATCCCGGCGAAGTCGAGCCGGTAGTCGAACGCCATGATGTTGATGACCGGCCCGTACAGGCGGCGCCGCTCGCCGAGCAGCTTCAGGTCGCGCAGCAGGTCCTCGCGGCGGTAGCGCTGGTGGCGCAGCGCCCGCGCGCTCGCCCGCGTCGCGGCGCGGACCAGCTCGTCCACCGTCATGTCCGGGCTGACGCGCACGCGCAGCGGAAGGATCGTCGACAGCATCGCCGGCGTCTCCTTGGCGACCCGCGTGGTGCGGCCGCTGACCGCGAGGCCGAGGATGACGTCCTCGGTGCCGGTCATCCGCGCCACGTACGCGGCCGTCGCCGCGATCGCGAGGCCCTGCGTGGCGGTGCGCAGCCGCCGGGCGCCGGACGCGAGCGCGGCGGACTCCTCCGGCGGGACGACGGCGACGCGGCTGATGAAGTCGGCGGTGGGCGCGGCCATGTCGTCGGTCAGGCTCACCGCAACCGGCTTGTCGGCGAACCGCTCCGTCCAGTACGCGCGGTCCCGCTCGAACCTGTCCGACGCCCGGTACTCCTCCTCCTCGGCGAGGACCCGGCGGTAGTCGCCGAGTTCCGCCGGCACGTACTCGCCGCCGTTCGCCAGCGCGGTGTACACCTCGGCGGCCCGGTGCATGATCAGCGGACCGCTGTGGCCGTCCTGGATCGCGTGGTGCGCGCGGATGAACCACCGGTGCAGGTCCGGGGAGAGCCGCAGCAGGGCCGTGACGAGCAGCCGCTCGCCGTCCAGCGGCAGCGGCTCGGCCATCCGCCGCCGCATCCACTCCCGCGCCGCCGCGTCCGGGTCGGGCTCGCCGGACAGGTCCACCAGCGGGATCGAGACGCTCGCGCCCGGGTCGAGGACCTGCCGCACCGTCCCGTCCCGCTCGGTGAACCGGACGTTGAGCGCCAGCACCTCGTGCGCGCCGATGCGCGCCATCCGGTCGAAGAGTTCGTGGTCGAGCGGGCCCTCGATCTCGATGTACTGCGCGATGTGAATCGGCGTTTCGGGAGCCAACTGCTGCGCGTACCAGACGCTCTGCTGAGCGGCCGAAAGAGGAACGTACTCGGTGGACGACATCAAGTGCTTTCCCGGTCGAAGGGGGTTTGCTTTGTGCCGGACATCGGCGGCCGGAAGGCGCCGGCGGGCGGAAATTCAAACAGAATGACCACAGAACTGATCGGGCTGCTCCCCGTCCCCTTTCACCCGAGTCCCTTCCGGAACGCGGCGGCGCGCGAACCCGGGGGGTCGACGCCCCGTGGTCCCGCACATACAGAGCGCCGCCGTTTTCGCCCTCGACCGGGACCCGCCCCGCGCCCCATCGTCCTACTCAGGAGTAGCGGGGCCACAGTTAACCAGCCCGTCACATGCCTCGCAATCCCCTCGAAAGTAGAACTTGACCCCGCCAATTGCTCACGGGAGTGACAAAAGAGCCGGTCACCGGCCGGGTCCGCCGCGCGCCCGACGCTCATCCGGTGACAAAGGTTGGCAACTCAACACGGACAATGCGATTACGCAGCGTTAAAAGATCTCCGTCGGGCACCCGCGCTACCCGGCCGGGTACTCGTGCACGACGACCGCCGCGGCGCCCACCGCGGGGTGCCGCTGCAGCACCGCCTCGATCTCGCCCAGCTCCATCCGCACGCCGGAGATCTTCACCTGCCGGTCGACCCGCCCCAGGTACTGCAGGACGGGGCGGTCCGCGCCGCCGGCCCCGGCGGGCAGCAGCCGCACCGCGTCGCCCGTCCGGTAGAGCCGGCCGGTCGGCGACCCGCCGAACGGGTCCCGGTAGAACGCCTCCCGGGTCCGCGCGTCGTCGCCCAGGTAGCCGCGGCCGACGGCGACGCCGCCGACGAACAGCTCCCCGGTCTCGCCGACGTCGCACGCCGCCCACGTCCCCTCGTCGAGGGGCCGCAGGACGTAGAGGCGCGCATTGACGATGGGGGCGCCGATGGGCAGCCGCAGCAGGTCCAGGTCCCCGGCGGTCACGGTGTGGTGGGTGACGTCGTCGGAGCACTCGGTGGGGCCGTAGGCGTTGAGCAGCCCCGCGTGCGGCATCGCCTCCAGCCAGCGGCGCGCCAGCTCCGCCGGCAGCTCCTCGCCGGTGGCGATCATCCAGCGGAGGCCGCCCAGGCTTCCTTCGGAGGCGTCGGGCAGGTCGTCCAGCAGGTGCCGGACCATGGTCGGGACCAGCTCGACCACCGTGATTCCCTGCGCGTCCACCGCGCGGGCGAAGGCGACCGGGTCGTGCGCGACCTCGTCGCCGACCACGTCGACCCGGCCGCCGACCAGCAGCGGGCACAGCATCTGCCAGATCGAGATGTCGAAGCCGAGCGGCGCGGTGAACGCCACCACGTCGTCCCCGGTCAGCCCCAGGTCGACGATCTTCCCCCAGAGGTGGTTGACCATCCCCTGGTGCTCGACCACCGCGCCCTTCGGCCGGCCCGTGGACCCGGAGGTGAACAGCACGTACCGGGGGCGGTCCGGCGCGTCCAGGCGCGGCGCGCCGGCCCAGGGCGCGAGGCCCGCCGCGTCCGCCGCCCGCAGCACCCGGCAGCCGGCCTCGGCGACGCCCTCCAGCAGCGCCGGGGCGCACTCCCCCTCGTCCACGACGACCAGCACGGACGCGCCCGCCTGGTCGAGGACATCGCGGACGCGGCCCGCCGGCCAGGTCTCGTCGGCCGGCACGTACAGCGCGCCGATCAGCTCGATGGCCAGGAACGCCGCGACCACCGCGGCGGAGCGCGCGCCGCCGACGCCGACCACGGTGCCGGGCTCGACGCCCGCGTCCTCCAGCAGCGCGGCCAGCCGGCGCGCCTCCTGCGCGAGCCCGGCATAGGACAGCGTCCGGGTCCGATCGGCCACCGCGGGCCGGTCCTGCTCGGCGGCGAACCGCTCCACCCGGGTGATGACCGGATCGGGCAGGTCGACCGGGCGCTCGCACACCATCCCGTGCCGCACCGCCAGCTCCCGCGCCCGCTCCGCCTCGCCCGCGGGCACGGCGAGGACGGGCAGGCCGTCCAGGGGCAGCAGCCGATCCACGGCCGGACCGCGAGCGCTCATCTTCACTCTCCGTGATGTCGTTCTTCTCCACCGTCATCGGCAAAAGAAGCGGAGGTCATAGCTTATGTCCGACTCCGGTAGACGGCGCTCCGGATTGCGGGGATTGGATGCTACTCGCCGGTAATCGGGGGTTGCGACGGAACATGCCCGAAGGTACGGTGAGGCTCCGCCATGACCCTGGCGTGAGGCTCGCGGCGTACTCGGGGGAAGATGAGGGAATTGTTTCTTCATTCAAGGGTGACAGCGTGCCGATAATCACCTCGCCGCAGGATTTCAACGTGGACGACCTTTACGTCGATCTGCGCCACGTCACGGGCCGTCCGCTCTTCCTCAAATGCGAGGGATTCAATTTCGCCGGGTCGGTGAAACTGAAGGCCGCCGCCGCGATGGTGGAGGCCGCCGAACGCGACGGCGTGCTCACCCCCGGCTCGACGATCGTGGAGTCCTCCTCCGGCAACCTCGGCATCGCGCTCAGCCTGATCGCCGCCGACCGCGGGCTGAGGTTCGTCTGCGTCACCGACCCGCGCTGCAACCCCGCCTCCGTCCGGCTCATGCGCGCGCTCGGCGCCGAGGTCCGCGTCATCTCCGCGACCGACGCCAACGGCGGCTTCCTAGAGAGCCGCATCCGGTACGTCCGGGACCTGTGCGAGACCGACGACGGGTACGTCTGGCTGAACCAGTACGCCAACCGCAACAACTGGCTCGCCCACTACCGCGGGACCGCACCGGCGATCGACAGGCAGTTCCCCGACCTGGAGGTCCTCTTCGTCGGCGCCGGCACGACCGGCACCCTCATGGGCTGCGCCCGCTACTTCCGCGAGCACCGCCGCCCCGTCACGATCGTGGCGATCGACGCGGTCGGCTCGGTCACCTTCGGCGGCATCCCAGAGCGGCGCCTCGTGCCCGGCCTCGGCACCAGCGCCCGGCCCGCCCTGGTCGACGAGTCCTACGTCGACGACGTCGTGCACGTCGCCGAACGGGACACGATCCGCACCGTGCACACCCTCGCCTCGCGCGGGTTCCTGTTCGGCGGCTCGACCGGCACCGTGGTGTCCGGCGCGTCCCGCTGGCTGGACGCCAAGTACCCCGGCGAGGAGCCGGTCGCCGTCGCCATCGCGCCCGACCTCGGCGAGCGCTACCTCGACTCCATCTACGACGAGACCTGGCTCGGCGAGCACTTCGGGGAACTGCTCCCCGGCCTCGATCTCCCGGCCGCCGGTATTCTCGGCGTCTGATCATCCCGAGCACCGCGAAAAGGACACGGAGTTCCCCCATGACGCAGGCCCCCACGTTCGCCGTGATCTCCGGCGCCCAGGTGCACGACGCGATCGCCGGGCGCGAGGAGCAGGTCATCGGCATGGTCGAGGCCGCCTACCGGCTGCACGGCGAGGGGCGGACCGTCAACCCCGACTCCTACTTCCTGCGCTTCCCCGACCGGCCGTCCGACCGGATCATCGCGCTGCCCGCCTCGGTCAAGGGCGACGTGGACGTGCACGGCATCAAGTGGATCTCCAGCTTCCCCGACAACGTCGCGAACGGCGTCCCCCGCGCGTCCGCCGTGCTGATCCTCAACGACGCCGAGACCGGCTACCCGTTCGCGTGCCTGGAGAGCTCCATCATCTCCGCCGCGCGCACCGCCGCGTCCGCGTCCCTCGCCGCCGCCACCCTCGCCGACAAGCGCGGCGACCGGCCCCGCCGCGTCGGGTTCATCGGCGTCGGCCTCATCGCCCGGTACATCCACACCTACCTTGCGGGCAACGGCTTCGCCTTCGACGAGCTCGGGATCCACGACCTCTCGCGCGAGCATGCCGAGGGCTTCAAGGGCTACCTCGAACGCTCCGAGAAGGGCGCCGTCACCGTCCACGACTCGGCCGAGTCCCTGATCCGCTCGTCCGACCTGGTCGTCTTCGCCACCGTCGCCGGCGAGCCCCACGTCACCGACCCGGCCTGGTTCGCGCACAACCCGCTCGTCCTGCACGTGTCGCTGCGCGACCTCTCCCCCGAGATCATCCTCTCCGCCTACAACATCGTGGACGACGTGGAGCACTGCCTGAAGGCCAACACGTCACCGCACCTGGCCGAGCAGAAGACCGGCGACCGCGGCTTCGTCGCCGGCACCCTCTACGACGTCCTCACCGGCGCCACCACCCCGCCCGCCGACAAGCCGGTCATCTTCTCCCCGTTCGGCCTCGGCGTGCTCGACCTCGCCGTCGCCAAGTACGTCCACGACCAGGTCACCGCCGCCGGAAACCTGCACACGATCCCCGGCTTCTTCCACGAGATGAAGCGCTACGGCTGACCCGGCGCCTCGCCTGGGACGCCCGCCCGCACGGCGTCCCCCCACCTCACGCGAACTCGGACGTCTCCAACTCGATCCCATACGGCTCTGGCAACGGCAGCCCCCTGCCGAACGGCACCTGATGGGCCAGACCACCGGGCGGTGACCATGGGGCGTCACCGGCGACCGCGTCCTCACGCCCTTCTCCTTTTGCCCGGAGGAACCTGCATGCAGTGTGCGACGGTTCAGGTGCACTCCGTGATCGCCAGGCAGACCCGTCCTCATCGAGCAGATAGAACGGCGGGGAGCGGGCAGGTTCTCGTCATGGACGAGCAAGATGCCGGGCGCGGGGACGTTCAGGAGCTGAACGACTTCGAGCTGGCGGTGTACGAGACCGTGGCGGAGATCGACGTCGAGGGCCGCGCGGCCGACTTCGAGACGCTCGAGCGGCTGATGGATGCGCCCGAGGAGGACCTCTGGGCCGCGCTGGGCCACCTGGTGTCGGTCAACCATCTGCACTCGACCCCGAAGGGTTACGTCCTCGGCCCACACGACTGGGACGCGTAACCGTCGACTTGCGGCGAGTCGTCGTTCTGGGGCGGCTCATAACGACGACTCGCCGCAAGTGAACGGGGTTCGGGGCGTCCCGGTGAGCGGGAGCGGGGGTCCCCGGGCGGGGGCGGGGCGGGAGGATGGGCGACCGTCGTACACGTGCCGGGTCAGGGAGGCCGCCGGATGGAGCTCGTCGTCACCGAGGAACAGCGGGAGCTGCGCGACGCGCTGCGGCGGTTCTTCGCCGACCGGTCGCCGTCCGCGGAGGTGCGGCGGCTGATGGAGACGGCCGAGGGCTACGACCCCAAGGTGTGGGCGCAGATGGCCGAGCAGCTGGGGCTGCAGGGCCTGGCGATTCCCGAGGAGCACGGCGGCGCGGGCTTCGGCGTGCGGGAGCTGGCCGTCGTGTTCGAGGAGATGGGGCGGGCCGTCGTTTGCGCGCCGTTCCTCGCCACGATCACGGCCGCGGCGGCGCTGCGGGCCGGGGACGGCGGGCACGACCTGCTGCCCGGCATCGCGGACGGGTCGACCATCGCGACGCTCGCGGTCGCGGAGGACGGCGGGAGCTGGGATCTCGATGCCGTGGAGACGCGGGTCGAGGGCGGCGCTCTGCGCGGCACCAAGAGCTTCGTGGTCGACGGCTGCGTCGCCGGGCTCGTGCTCGTGGCGGCGAAGGACGACGGCGGCGTCGGGCTCTACGCGGTGGACGCGGACGCCGAGGGCATGACCAGGACGTCCATGCCGACGCTCGACCAGACGCGGAAGCTGGCGCGGATCGGGTTCGACGGGACGCCGGCGCGGAAGGTCGGCGGCGCGGACGCGGTCCGGCACGCCCTGGACGTCGCGGCGGTGGCGCTGGCGGCCGAGCAGCTCGGCGGCGCGCAGCGGACCCTGGACATGACGGTCGAGTACGCGAAGGTGCGGCACCAGTTCGGGCGGCCGATCGGGTCGTTCCAGGCGATCAAGCACCGCTGCGCGGACATGTTCGTGCTGGTGGAGTCGGCGCGGTCGGCGGTGCTGAACGCGGCGGCCGCCGCCGACGAGAGCCCGGAGGAACTGCCGCACGCGGCGGCGCTGGCGAAGGCGTACTGCTCGGACGCCTACTTCCACACGGCGGGCGAGGCGATCCAGCTGCACGGCGGCATCGGGTTCACCTGGGAGCACGACGCGCACCTGTACTTCAAGCGCGCGCAGTCGTCGCGGCAGCTGTTCGGGTCGCCGGACGCGCACCGCGAGCGCCTCGCCGCGCTCGCCGGCATCACGGGTGCAGCCTGAGCCCCTTCAGGGCCTTGTCCACGCCGTTCTTCGGGCCGTGGACGGCGAACCCGACGAGCGGCATGTCCTCGGCGGTGACGGCGCGGACGGTGGCGCGGTTGGCCTCGTCGTGACCGGTCTTGAACATGTCCTCGATGTAGACGGCGACGTCCATGTCGCGGGCGAGCGCCCGCGCGTGGGCGGCCTTGACGGCGTCGGCGCCGGCCTCGTAGATCAGGACGGGCTGGCGGAACATCGCGAGGTAGGCGTTGCCGGAGGCGTCCTCGTAGGGGTCGCCGATCACGCCGGGCACTCCCCCCGCCACCGCGCTCGCCAGGAACGCGGTGACGTTGAGCCGCTGCCACGCGGCCAGGTCGTCGCGGACGACGATGCCGATCTTGGTGTCGAAGCGCATGCCGTCCAGGCTGCCGGGACGCGCGGGCGGCGGTCTTGAACGCTCGTGCGCCGAGCCGGACCGGAAGCGGGCCAGACTGGAGACGTGGACTGGAGCAGGTACTGGCGGTCGGCGGACCGCCCGCTGGAGGCGATGCACGCGCACTTCGAGCGGCACGTCTACCACCGGCACAGCCACGACACGTACTCGTTCGGCGTCACCGAGGACGGCTACCAGGCGTTCAGGTGCCGGGGCGGCGCGCACACGAGCGCCGCCGGGATGGTCATCGCGTTCAACCCGGACGATCCGCACGACGGCCACGCGGCGGACGAGCTGGGCTTCACCTACCGGATCGTGCACATCGGGCCGGAGCTGGTGTCCGGGGTGCTGGCCGACATCGCGGGGCGTCCGGCCGGGCTCCCGCTGTTCGACGCCCCGGTGGTCGGCGATCCGGCGCTCGCGCGAAACCTGCGGGCGCTGCACGCGGCACTGCTCGGCGGGGCCCCGGCGCTGCGGCGGGACGAGCTGCTCACCGCGACGGTCGGCGCGATGGTGAACCGGGCCGCGTCCGATCGGCTGCGCGTCGGGCCGTCGTCGGGGGCCGCCGCGCGCGCCCGGCACCGCCTGGAGGAGTCCTACCTGAACGATGTGGGCGCGGACGAGCTGGCGGAGGCGGCGGGGTGCAGCCGGTTCGCGCTGTACCGGGCGTTCCGCCGGGCGTACGGGATGGCGCCGAGCGACTACCAGCGGCAGCTGCGGCTGCGAGCGGCGCGGCGCCGGCTGGCGCGCGGCGAGCCGATCGGGGACGTCGCGGCGGCGACCGGGTTCGCCGACCAGAGCCATCTGACGCGGTGGTTCGTCCGCTGCTACGGGATGACGCCCGGGAGTTATCGGGGAGCTTACGGGGACTGAGGAACAATGTCGCCCATGATGCGGGCGAGCGGAGCGATGTTCGGGCTGGCGTACGGGGACTCCCTGGGGGCGCCGACCGAGTTCCTCGACATGAAGCAGATCCGGCGGCGGTTCGGCGAGCACGGGCCGACGCAGCTGAACGGCGATCCCGCGCTCGTCACCGACGACACGCAGATGGCGATCGCGGTCGGCCTCGCCCTCCTGGACGCCCTGGAGAACCCCCCGTTCACGCCGGACCTGGTCGCGCCGATGTGGCGGCGGCGTTTCGTCGACTGGCTCGACAGCCCCGACAACAACCGGGCGCCCGGCCACACGTGCCTGCGGGCGTGCCGCGGCCTGGCCGCGGGGAAGCCGTGGGTGGAGGCGACCGTGGCCGGCTCGAAGGGCTGCGGCGCGAACATGCGGGTGGCCCCGGTCGGGCTCGTCCCGGACCTGTCGGACGAGACGCGCGCCGGCGCGTCGCAGTTGCAGGCGGCGATGACGCACGGGCATCCGACCGGGCTGGCGGCGAGCGAGCTGACGGCGTTCGCCGTCCGGTGGCTGGCCGACGGGATGGCGCCCGGGGACCTGCCCGCCGCGCTGCGCGCCCGCTGCCATGAGCAGCGGACCGTTTACCACGAGCGGTGGCTCGGCACGCTGTGGCAGCAGCCCGGCATGGACGCGCCGGAGACGTTCATCGCGCGCGGCTGGGACGAGTGCCTGAACGTCCTCGACCGGCTGGACGAGGCCGTCGCGCGGGGCGACCGCGCGTCCGACCCGTGCGAGATCACCGGGGAGGGCTGGTGCGCGGAGGAGGCCCTCGCCACCGGCCTGCTGTGCTTCCTGCTGTTCCCGGACGAGCCCGTCGAGGCGATCTGGCGCGGCGCCGCCAGCTCCGGCGACTCCGACTCGGTCGCGTGCCTGGCGGGCGCGTTCGCGGGCGCGCGCCTCGGCATGGACGCCTGGCCGCGGGAGTGGGCCGGGCGGATCGAGTACGCGGCCGAGCTGACCCGGATCGGCGCCGCCTGGGACTGACCACCGGACGGCCGCGCGAAACCAGCTCGCAAGGGGGTTGACCTCGCGTAGCTTGAAAGCTAATCTTCTTAGCCATAGAGCTACACCGAACAACGGAGCGCGCGATGAGCGACCAGACGCAGTACCTCGACCTCCCCGGCGGGCGCCTCGCCTACGACGACGGCGGCGAGGGGCAGCTCATCGTGTGCCTGCCGTCCATGCTCGACACGCGCTCGCAGCTGCGGTTCCTCAAGCCGGCCCTCATCGGGGCCGGATACCGGGTCGTCACCGTCGACCAGCGCGGGATGGGCGAGACCAGCGCCGACTGGCCCGAGTACGGCAGCACCCCGCTCGCCCACGACCTGATGGCGCTGCTGCGGCACCTGGACGCCGGCCCGGCCTTGGTCTACGGCTGCTCCAACGGCGCGGCCGCGGCCGTCTACGCCGCCGCCGAGGCGCCCGAGCTGATCAAGGGCCTGGTGCTGGCGGCGCCGTTCGTCCGGGACGGCAAGGCCGGCCTCGCGCAGAAGCTGACCATGGCGCTGTTCCGGATCCCCGGCCTGGCGGTGCCGCTGTACATGTCGTACTACCCCAAGTGGGAGCCGAAGCGCCCGGCCGACTTCGACGAGCACGCGGCGCAACTGAAGGCCAACCTCAAGCAGCACGGCGGCGGCAAGGTCATCGCGTCCTACATGAGCATGTCGCACGCCGAGGCCGAAGCGCGGCTGGACAAGGTCACCGCGCCCGTCCTGGTCATCATGGGCACCGGCGACATCGACTGGCCCGACCCGGCCGCCGAGGCCGAGTGGGTCGCCGGACGGCTGGACGGCAAGGTCGTCATGCTCGACGGCGCCGGCCACCACCCCCACGCGGAGTTCCCCGCCGAGATCACCGAGGCCGTCCGCGCCTTCGACGCCGGGATCTAGGGGACGGCGGTCCAGCCCGTCCAGGCGTCGATGGTGACCGCGATGACCGGCCCCTCGGGCGGACGGTCCCGGTACTGGGCGTACCGGCCGGCGAGGAGCCGGACGGGCTCGGCGCGGCGCGCGTCGTCCTCGACCACGGCGGCGTGGCCGTCGACGCGGACCCACCAGAGCCGGTCCCAGTCGTCCTCGTAGTGGTCGGCGAGCAGCGCGACGCGCGGGTTGGCGCGGATGTTGGCCAGCCGCCGCAGGTCGCGGGTGCTCTTCGGCTTGTGGTCGACGGCGGTGTAGACCGAGCCGCGGTGCACGGCGAAGGTGACGGGGACGAGGTGCGGCCGGCCGTCCTCCCCGACGGTCGCGAGCCGCGCGACGGGAGCGCTCGCGAGCAGCCGGCACGCGTCGTCCGGCGAAAGCCTGGGCATGGGCGGCAGCCTGCCACGGCGCGGCGCCGGATCCCAGCATCAGTCCTTGAAGTCGGGCGGGCGGTTCTGCCTGCGGGCCGCGATGGCCTCGTCGAAGTTCTGCGTGGTGAGCCGGACGTACAGCTGCCCGAGGCCCTCCTGGCCCATGTGCGCCTCGAGGCTCGACGCGTCGAGGCCGGACCACAGCGACCGCTTGGTCAGCTCGACGCCAGGACGGCTGAACGCGGCGATCCGCTCGGCGAGGTCGTAGGACGCGTCGAGCAGTTTGTCGCCGGGGACGGTGCGGGAGACCAGGCCGATCCGCTCGGCCTCGGCGGCATCCACGTCCCGGCCCGACAGCATGATCTCGAACGCGCGGGACGCGCCGATCGCGCGGCAGCAGGTAGCTGAGGCCGAGTTCGCTCGCGGTCAGCCCGTTGTTGATCCCGGCGGCGCGGAACAGCGCGGTCTCCGAGGCCAGCCGGATGTCGGCGGCCAGGCCGAGGCACAGGCCGCCGCCGATCGCCGGTCCGTTGATCGCCGCGATGACCGGCTGGTGGACGCGGCGCATCGCGCGGACGACGTCGTCCAGCAGCTCCATCGAGCGCAGCGCGATCGTCGACAGCGTCAGCCCCTCGATGCCCGGGAGCGCGCCCGGCGACTCCAGGTCGGCGCCGGAGCAGAAGCCGCGCCCGGCGCCGGTGATGACGACGGCGCGGGTGTCGTTGTCGCGGCTCACCTCTTCGAGGGCCTCGCGGAAGGGGACCATGACGTCGAACGCCATCGCGTTCATCCGCTCGGGCCGGTTGAGGGTGATGAGCGTGACGTGCGGGCGCGGCTTGTCGATCAGGACGAACGGCAACGGGACCTCCCAGGTGACCTAGCAAGCGCTAGGTTACACAGGCGGGAACTCCGGCGGCGTGAGGCCTCGCTCGACCACCTTCGCCAGCTGCTCGTCGGTCAGGATCCGCGGCTCGCCGATCATCTTCGCCCGCACGTAGACGCCGCACAGCCACTCCAGCAGCCGCGCGTTCTCGAACGCCTCGTCCAGGTCGCGGCCGATCGTGACGCCGCCGTGGTTGGCCATGAGCGCGGCGCGCTTGCCGCCCTCCATCGCGACCCGGACGTTCTCGGCCAGCTCCGGCGTCCCGTACGTGGCGTACTCGGCGACCCTCACCACGCCGCCCAGCAACAGCGTGTTGTAGTGGATCGGCGGCAGCTCGGTCATGGTCGTCGCCACGACCGCCCCGTACGTCGAATGCGTGTGGACGACCGCCGCCGCGGGCGTCTCGCGGTACAGCGCGAGGTGCATCGGGGTCTCCGACGAGGGGGCCCGATCGCCGTCCACGAGCCGGGCGTCCAGGTTCACGACCGGGCAGTCCTCCGGCCGCATCCGGTCGAGCATCATCCCGCCCGGCGTCACCGCGACCAGGTCCCCCGACCGGACGCTGACGTTCCCGGACGCGCCGGTCACCAGGCCCGTCTCGGCCAGCCTGCGGCCCACCGCGCACAGCGCGCGGCGCTCGTCCTCCAGCAACATGCGAATCCCTCTCACGTTCTAGGCCCTGCCCGTCGTACGCTACGGCCCTGACGATCACGAGGGAGACCCGGCATGGCAACAGTGGTCACGGTCGGAGCGCACATCCTGGACGTGCTGGCCCGCCCCGTCGAGGGCATCCCCGACGGCCAGGACACCGTGGTCGTCGACCAGATCAGGGTGACCGCCGCCGGCGCCGCCGCCGGGACCGCCGTCGCCCTCGCGAGGCTGGGCGACCGGGTGGTCTCGGTCGGCGCGATCGGCGACGACGACCTCGGCGACCTGCTCGTGACGATCATGACCCGGAACGGGGTCGACGTGACCGGGCTCGTCCGCCGCACCGCCGAGCAGACCAGCGCGTCGATCCTGCCGATCCGCCCGGACGGAGGCCGGCCGAGCTTCCACGTCCCCGGCGCGAACCTCACCCTCACCGCGAGCGCGGTCGAGCCCGGCCTGCTCGCCGCCGCGAACGCCGTCCACCTCGGCGGCCCGGACGTCACGTTCGGGCTGAACGACCCGGAGTTCTTCGCCGCGCTCGACGCGGCCCGCGCGTCCGGCACGGTCGTCACGATGGACCTGCTGTCCAACATGCCCGACCTGGTGCGGGGCGCCGCCACGTTCCTCCCCCACGTCGACCACTTCCTGCCCAACGAGGAGCAGGCCGCCGCGATGACGGGCGAGGACGACCCGGAGAAGGCCGCCCGCGCCCTGCTCGCCGAGGGGCCGGCCACGATCGTCGTCACGCTCGGCGCGGAGGGCAGCCTCGTCGCCACCGCCGACGGCGTGCACCGGCTGCCCGCCCTGCCGGTCGAGGTCGTCGACACCACCGGCTGCGGCGACGCCTACTGCGCCGGGTTCATCACCGCCCTCGGCCGGGGCGAGGACGTCCTGGAGGCCGCCCGCTGGGGCACCGCCGCCGCCGCGACCGTCGCCCAGGGCCTCGGCTCCGACGCCGGCCTGACCGACCTCGACACCGTCCTCGCCCTCCTTCGTTGAGTTGCGGCGAGTCGTCGTTATGCGGCCCGCCATAACGACGACTCGCCGCAACTCAACGGGCGTTCTGCCAGTAGGGGTCGCGGAGGAGGCGCTTGTAGAGCTTGCCGGTGGGGGTGCGCGGCATCGCGTCGACGAAGTCGACCGAGCGCGGGGCCTTGTAGCCGGCGAGCGACGCGCGGACGTGCTCGACCAGCTCGGCGGCGAGCGCGCCGGACGGCTCGGCGCCGTCGGCGAGTTCGACGGCGGCCTTCACCTGCTCGCCGAACTCCTCGTCCGGGACGCCGAACACCGCCACGTCCCGGACGGCCGGATGGGTGATCAGCACGCCCTCGATCTCGGCCGGGTAGATGTTCACCCCGCCGCTGATGATCATGTCGATGACCCGGTCGGCGAGGAACAGGTAGCCGTCCTCGTCGAGGTATCCGGCGTCGCCGGTGGTGAACAGCCCGTTCGCGCGGTGCACCGAGCGGGTCTTCTCCTCGTCGCCCCAGTACTCCACGTCGTCGCCGCTGGCGTAGCGGAACCAGATCTGGCCGCGCTCCCCCGGCGCGGCGGGCTCGCCGTCCTCGCGCAGGATGTGCACCTCGGTGGTGGGCAGCGGGCGGCCGACGCTGCCGGGCCGCTCCAGCCACTCGGAGGCGGTGATGACGCTGTTCACCGACGCCTCGGTGGAGCCGTAGTACTCGTGCACGATCGGGCCGAACCAGTCGATCATGCGGCGCTTGACGTCCGGGGAGCAGGGCGCGGCGCCGTGCCAGACGACCTTCAGGCTGGAGCCGCCGAACGCCTTGCGGGCCGCCTCGTCCAGCCGCAGCAGCCGGACGAACTGGGTCGGCACCAGGTGCACGTTCGTGATCGCGTGCTCGTCGATGAGCCGCAGCGTCTCGGCGGCGTCGAAACCCCGGCGCATCACCACCGACCGGCCGCCGAGCAGGAACACGTGCGACCACAGCCACTGCGCCGAGTGGTAGGCGGGGCCGACCAGGAGGGTGCGGCCGTGCTCGGGGATCTGCAGGACGCCCGCCATGAGGTCGCCGAGCAGCCTGGCGTTCTCGATCGGCCCGCCGGCGTCGGTGAGCTTGCGGGTGACGCCCTTGGGGCGGCCGGTGGTGCCGGAGGTGTAGAACATCGGCAGCCCGGTGGACGGGTCGGAGACCTCCTCCCGGGCGCCCGTCGCGAGGAAGTCCTCGTAGGGGGCGAACCCGTCGACCGGGCCGCCGAAGGCGATCCGCGCGGTGAGGCCGAGACCGTCGGACGCCTCCCGCGCGACGTCCCCGAAGGCGTCCTCGGAGAACAGCACGCGGGCCTTGGCGTCCTGGAGGACATAGCGCAGCTCGTCGGCGGTCCAGTGCCAGTTGACCAGGACGTAGCGCAGGCCGGTGTGGCCGGCGGCGCACATCGCCTCGAAGAACTCGCGGCGGTTGCCGGAGTGGATCGCGATGACGTCGCCGGTGGCGAGCCCCAGGCCGCGCAGCGCGTTCGCCAGCCGGTCGGTCCTGGCGTCCAGCTCCCGCCAGGTGGTGGTGCCGCGTTCGTCGGTCAGCGCGGGCTCGTCCGGCCGGGCGTCGGCGTGCGGGCGGAGCAGTTCGGCCATCGGTCGCCTCCTGGAACGTGACAAATCCTAGAATGCGACTCTAGAACTACCTCGACCGGGACGCCAGGGCCTGCCGGAACACCGGAGCCTGCCGGAACACCAGGGCCTGCCGGGGACACCGGGGCCCGCCGGGACACCGGGGCCTCCTCACGACGTCCGCACGACGTCGGTGGCCAGCACCGCCTCCGCCGCGTCCACCAGCTGCTCCAGCCGCAGCACCTCCGTCCGGTGGAAGGGCGGCGCCCCCGTCCGCGCGACGACGATCGCGGCGCGGCCCGCCGACAGCGGGCAGACCGCGTACTCGGTGCCGTCCGGCGCGGTGAAGGCGCGGGGCCGCAGCGGCGGCAGCACCGGCAGCTCGGTGCCCACCATCCCGCCGACGCTGGCGTGCACCAGCACCGCGGAGTCCTGCTCCCCCAGCTCGGCGAGCCCCGCCCAGTCGGCACTGAGGATGCCCGGGACGGCGTCGGCCAGCGTCGCGGCCCCGCGCTCGGGCAGCGCCGCGATCTGGCCGATCACGGCGGCGTCGGGGAACGCGCCCTGCGGCTCGACCGTCGGCCAGATGCCGAAGATCTCGACACCGGGCACCGAACCGAGCCCGTCGCGCAGCCGCTCGACGCCGGCCCCCGCGGGCCACAGGACGGTGAAATCGTCCAGCGCCCGCCCGTTGTCGCGTTCCAATACCGCCATCTGGACGACGTCGGCGCCCGCGGCGCCCAGCGTGCGCGCCACCTGCCCCAGCGAGCCCGGGCGGTCGGGCAGCCGGACACGGATCCGCAGCAACATCGCCACCTCCTTCTCCATGGGTCTCGCCCAGCTTCCGCGAGACGCGTTTCTCACGTGTTACCCATCCGTGTCGACGCGAAGAAGTCGGTGCTGGAATGGCGGGGAGGCGTCAAACTAGAGTCCAATGAAGGTCAACCGCAGGCCTATCGCCTCTGCCTCCTCATCATTAAGGTGACTGCACGTGTCGAGCGACGGGGATCGCACAGTCAACGCCGGGGCCGAAACGGGCACGGACGACGCGACGGCGCCGGTGGTGGACGGCGCCGCCGCGGCCACAGAAGGCACGGAGGTCACAGAGGTCACGCAGGTCACGGCAGCGCCGGAGCCGGAGCCCGGGGGCGACGGCCGCGCCGCGTTCGAGGCCGAGGTCAGGGAGGCCCTGGCGGGGCTGACCGCGCGGCTGGACCGCGAGCACGAGCGCGCCGCGCACCGGGAGGCCGTCATCGACCGGCTGCACGAGGAGAACCAGCGGCTGCGGCGCGGGGAGCTGCAGGCGATGCTGGAGCCCGTCCGCACCGCGCTGTACCGGCTGCACGACCAGGCCCGCCGCGAGGCGTGCCGGCTGGCGGAGCCGGGGCTCGCCGAGCCGCCCGACCCGGTCCGCACCGCCGGGCTGTTCGGCGCCGTCGCCGACGACGTGGCCGACGCGCTGGCCCGGCTGGGCGCCGAGCGGTTCACCGCCCGGCCCGGCGAGCCGTACGACGCGTCCCGGCACCGGCCCGTCGCCGTCGCCGCGGTCGCCGACCCGTCCCGCGACGGCACGGTGACCGAGGTCCAGGCGGACGGCTTCGAGCAGGGCGGCAGGGTGCTGCGCAAGGCGGCCGTCACCGTGGGCCGGCTCGACCGGAAGGCGAACGGGACCGCGGACGCGCAGGAGGACGCGCACCTGGAGGGGAGGACGGCGGGCGGCGCCCCGGACGACACCGCGCGCGGCACCGCGCCCGCCGTCAGGGCCGGGTCGGGCCGCCACCGCGCGGCCGGGCCCGGCGAGACGACGAACAACCGACTCGGCACCGATGGGTGAGAGGGACATGGCTGTCTACGGGATCGACCTGGGAACCACGTACTCCTGCATTGCCTCGATCGACGACGTGGGGCGGCCGGCGGTCCTGCGGAACCTGGAGGGCACCGACACCACGCCGTCGGTGGTGTACTTCGAGAGCGGCGAGAACGTCGTCGTCGGCGCGACCGCGAAGGACACCGCGGTGCTGGAGCCCGACAACGTCGTCAGCCTGATCAAGCGGGACATGGGCCGGGACGTGACGCGCCCGATCCACGGGATCGACTTCACGCCCGAGGAGCTGTCGGCGTTCATCCTGCTGAAGCTGGCGACGGACGCGCGCACGACGACCGGCGAGGAGGCCCGCGACGTCGTCATCACCGTCCCGGCCTACTTCGGCGCGGCCGAGCGGGACGCGACCCGCAAGGCGGGCCGGATCGCGGGGCTGAACGTCATCGACATCGTGTCCGAGCCGATCGCCGCCGCGATCACCTACGGGGTGCTGAACCCCGACGCCGACCGGACGATCCTGGTGTACGACCTCGGCGGCGGCACGTTCGACACGACCGTCATCGCGCTGCGCGGCGGGCACATCGAGGTGATCTGCACCGACGGCGACCACGAGCTCGGCGGCGCCGACTGGGACGCGCGGCTGGTGGAGTACCTGGCGGAGCGGTTCGGCGCGGAGCACCCCGACGCGGGCGACCCGCTGGACGACAAGCAGACCGAGCAGCAGCTGCGCCGGGACGCCGAGGACGCCAAGAAGGCGCTGACCACCCGCACCGCGCACACCGTCCGGGTGATGCACGCCGGGCGGGTCGCGGCGATCGAGGTGACGCGGGAGAAGCTGGAGGAGCTCACCAAGGACCTCCTCGACCGCACCGTGGAGATCACCGGGCGGACGCTGTCGACGGCCGCCGAGAAGGGCGTGCACGACTACGACGACCTGGTGCTGGTCGGCGGGTCGACGAAGATGCCGGTGGTGGCGGCGCGGCTGGAGACCGAGCTCGGGCTGTCGCCCCGCCTGCAGGACCCGGACCTCGCCGTCGCCAAGGGCGCCGCGCTGTACGCGTTCGAGGAGACCTACCGGCGGCTGATGCGCGAGGGCGACGCCGAGCGCGCCGAGGAGATGGCGAGCCGCGCCGGGCTGTCGGCCGAGCAGCAGAAGCAGATCGCGGGGCGGCAGATCCGCACGGTCGCCTCGCACGCGTTCGGGATCGTGGTGGTCGACCGCGACTCCGGCGCCGAGCACGTCGCGCACCTGGTGCACGCCAACGACGAGCTGCCCGCGGCCCGCACCGAGGACTTCTTCACCGTCTACGACGACCAGACCTCCGCCGACGTCCGGGTGATGGAGCAGGCGGGCAGCGTCGAGTCCGCCGAGCTGATCGACAACACCGAGATCGCGACCGGGGAGATCCGCGTCCCGCCGGGCAAGAAGGCGGGCTGGCCGATCGGGGTGACGTTCACGCTCGACTCGTCGGGGCTGCTGAACGTGACCGCGGTGGAGAAGGAGTCCGGCGAGCGGCTGGAGCTGAAGGTGGACGTCGGGGGGATGTCGGAGGAGGAGGTCGAGCGCTCCCGCAAGGCCCTCTCCCGCGTCCAGGTGAGCTGATCCGGCGCCTTCGGTGACGTTCGACGAGGAGTACCGGCGGGAGGTGCTGGAGCCGGCGCGGGCCGCGGGCGACCAGCCGCCCGAGGACCTGCGCGTCCGGTACGCGCTGGCCGACCCGCTGACGGCGCCGGGCGTCGAGGCGCGGGTGAAGCAGGTGCGCCAGTGCTGGCGGCGGGCGCGCGGCCAGCTGAAGTACCGCCGGCTGATCGACCGGCTGGAGGCCGAGCACCGGGAGCTGGCGCCGCTGTTCACCGCCGCCGGGCGCGGCGACATGCGCGCGCTCCAGCAGCGCCTGGCGGGCGGCCGGGAGCGCACGGAGCGGCGCCGCGCCCAGGCCCGCGCCGGGCTGGCGGACGCCGCCGGGTTCCTGCGGATGGCGACGCCCGCCGAGGTCGACGCGATCGCCCGGACGGGCGGGATAGCGCGGTCGGAGCTGGAGGCGCTGGCCGCCGCCGAGGGCATCGCCGTGCTGGAGCCGGACGCGCTGCCGTCCGCCGCGCCCTACCCGGCGTACCGGAAGGTGCGCGAGTCGCTGGGCGTGCTGGGCAAGCGGCACCTGGCCGACTTCCTGTTCGGGGCGCGGATCGCCGGCCCGATGCGGGTGCTGGACGGTTTCGCCGCGCCCGCGACGCCGGGCGCGCCCGGCGCGACGGCGATGCGCGGCGGGCTGCTGCGGCTCGACGCGGACGCGGTCGCCGCCGCCGACGACGAGTGGGCGCGCCGCAGCCGCGACACCAGCACCACGCACGCCGGGACGATCCTGGCGGCGCAGCGGTCGGGCGCCGACCTCACCGAACTCGTCCGGTACGACATCGTGGACCGGCTGCGGGAGCGGTTCCGGCAGCGCGCGTCCGAGCGGGCGCTGCTGCGGTACGCGACCGAGGACCTCGGCGTCCACGCCGAGGACGCGCGGCGGCTGGTGTTCGCGGTGGTCCGGGAGACGGCCGCGGGCGGCGGCCTGGCCGGGCGGCTGCGCGCGCTGCTGGACGCGGGCGAGGTGTACGCGGCGTCGGAGCTGGCCGACGCGTCCGGGGTCCCGGGCACCACCGAGAGCGAACCGTCGGAGGAGGAGGTGCTCGCCGCCGAGGCGCGGCACCGCCTCGACACGGCGCTGCGGCTGCGCGAGACCGCCGCCGCCGATCCCGACCCGGACCGGGCGTGGCGGCTGCTCGCCGACGCGCTGCGCCTCGTCCGCGACCTGCCCGGCGCCCGCGACCACCAGCGCCGGCTGCCGCCGCGTCCCGTCCCGGCACTGCACGCGGACGTCGACCCGGACGGCACCGGAGTGCGGCTGTCGTGGGAGGTGTCGCCGTCGACCGCCGGCGAGGTCGGCTACCAGCTGGTGCGGCGGGCGGGACGGCCGCCGCGCGGAGCCGGTGACGGCGAGGCGATCGCCGGTGACCGCGACGAGCGGCCGCCGGTGAACGTGCCGCTGTACTACGGCGCCGTCGCGGTGCGTGGTGAGGCCGCCGCTCCGCCGGCCGTGGCGGGGCCGGTCGTTGTGCGGCCGGAGCCGCGCGAGGTGGAGCTGCTGTCCGGGGACGGGCAGGTCACCGGCCGGTGGCGGTGCCCGCCCGAGGCGGCGCGCGTCGTCGTCGTCCGCGACGGGACACTGGTCGAGGCGGGCCGCGAGGGGTTCCGCGAGCGGGTCCCGAACGGCCGCACCCACCACTACCGGGTCAGCGCGGTCTACCTGGACGGGGCGGGGCGGGAGGTCGCCACGCCGGGCGTGCGGGCGTCGGTGACGCCGAGCGCGCCGCCCGAGCCGGTGTACGAGCTGGACGCCGAGCCCGATCCGTCCGACCCGGGCGTGCTGCGGGTGCGGTTCGCGCCGCCCGCGCACGGGACGGTGGAGCTGGTGCTGTCGGCCGGTCCGCCGCCGTGGCCGCGCAGCGCGCTGGTCCCGGTGGAGGAGGTGCGGCGCGAGACGCGGCGGCTCGCGGGCACGCCGACGGCGGGCGGGCTCGCGGTGCGGCCCGGCGCGGGCGGCTGGCTGCTGGCCGTCACGGTCGCCGAGGGCACCGCCGCGATCGGCGCCTACCACCGGCACGTGAACCTGCCGCCGCCGCGCCGCCTCGTCGCCGAGCGGCGCGGCGACCACGTGCACGTCGGGTTCGACTGGCCGCCGGACGTCGCGGAGGTCGACCTGGTGTACCGGGTCGGCCGCGACCCGCTCCGCTCGTCCGGGTCCGAGGGGACGCGGCGCGAGACCGTCACGCGCGCCGCCTACGACACGCAGGGCGGCGTCCGGCTGCCCGTCCCCGAGGACGAGCCGGTCGAGCTGACGGTGACGGCGGCCGGCACCGTCGGCGGGACTCGCGTGACCGGCCCGGCGGTGACGGCGGAGGTCGAGGCGCGCACCGTCGTCCGCTACGACCTGGAGCGGTCGGGTCCGCCGTGGCGGCGGTCGCTGACGCTCCGGTTCACCTGCGCGCGGCCGCTGCGGGTGGCGCGGCTGTCGCTGGTACTGCGGCGCGGCCGGGTGATGCCGCACCGCGCGGGCGACGGCGAGACGCTCGGCACATGGGAGCATGTGCCGGTGCCGGGCGAGTTGTCGGTGGCCGTTCCGCGCGCTTCCGGGCCGTATTGGCTGCGCTGCTTCGCCGATGATGATGTCATCGAACTCACCGATCCCCCGATCCGCCGACTCCAGGTCCCGTGATGACCAGACCCCTCGCCCGGCTGCCCGGCGCGTCCGCGCGGCTCTTCCCGCGGCAGGGCGTCACCTGCCCGTACTGCTTCGCGTCCGTCGCGCCGCAGCGCATCCTGTTCCGCTGCCGCGGGCAGGCCGGGCGGCGGCAGGGCTGCGCGCCCGTCCTGGACGAGGAACTGGCCGCCTACACGGGGTCGACGGCGGGCGCGTCGCTGCCGCCGGTGTTCATCGCGCCGGGGCGCAAGGGCCGCGCCGACTGCCCCGCGTGCGGGGTGCCGACCGGGAACCGGGCGTGCCCGGAATGCCATAACCCGCTGCCGTCGGCGTACTGCGACTCCCCCGGCCGCATCGTCGCGCTGGTCGGCGCGAAGAACGCCGGCAAGAGCACCTACATCGCGGTGCTGCTGCACGAGCTGATGAACCGCGTCGGCACGGAACTGGACGCCTCGCTCGTGGCGTGCGACGACCGGACCATCGAGCGCTACAAGCGCGACTTCGCGCGCCCGCTGCTGGAGGAGCGGCGGCTGCTGCCCACGACCGCGAGCGCCGCCACCGGCCCGCGCGAGCCGCTGGTGTACCTGCTGACGCGGACGCGGGCCGGCCGGTTTCTGCAGGGCCGGTTCGCGCGGGCGCGCAACGACTCGCTCGCGCTGGTGCTGTTCGACACCGCCGGCGAGGACCTGCGCAGCCGCGAGGTCACCGACCTGCACCTGCGCTACCTGGAGGCGGCGGACGCGATCATCTTCCTCGTCGATCCGCTGGAACTGCCCGGTGCGCGGTCCGGGATCTCCGACACCGTGCCCGAGCCCCGTTCCGGCGACGATCCCGACAGCGAGCCGCTGAACATCATCGCGCGGGTCACCGACGCGTTGCGGCAGCGGCACGGCACCCGTCCGGGCGAGCCGCTGCCGGTGCCGGTCGCGGTCGCGCTCACCAAGATCGACGCGCTGCGTCCCGACCTGCTGCGGCAGTCGGCGCTGCGGCGGTCCCCGTCCGGCGCGGGCGTGCTCGACCTGGACGACCGCGACGCCGTGAACGAGCAGGTCCGGGCACTGCTGCACGACTGGCAGGCCGGACAGCTCGACACCTACCTCGGGCAGCAGTACGCCGACCACGCGCTGTTCGGGCTGTCGGCGCTCGGCGGCGTCCCCGAGGACGGACGGGTCGGCGCCGGCGGCGTCCGCCCCCACCGCGCCGAGGACCCGCTGCTGTGGCTGCTGTACCGGTTCGGGATGCTCGACGGCGTCCGGCCGGGAGGTTCGTGACCGTGGCGTGGCAGCTGCACTACACCTCCGCGCGGCGCGGGCCGACCGGCCGCGCCGGGTTCCAGTTCGTCGCCGAGACGCCCGGCCTGCCCGACGGGGTGCGCGCCGCCGTCACGCCGTACATGTCGTACCGCCCGCCGCCGGACGCGCCGCTGTCCCCCGACGACGCGGAGCTGAGCGGGTTCCCCGTCTCGCTGCTGTACGACCGGGTGGACGGCCGTCCGCTGCTGCTGCGCTGCCGCTACCTGGGCCGCGACTACTCCGGCCGGTACGGCAACTTCTTCGCGCACGCGGTGGTGGCCGAGCCCGAGGAGCTGGAGGGGCTGCGCCCTGCCGAGCTGTGGCACGCGCCGCTGTGGACGCCTCTGCCGGGCGACGCCGACCTCGGCGAACTGGACGATCTCGCGCCGGGCGCCGCGCTCGACCCCGACTCGCTCGCCGCGTGGCTCGCGGTGTCCGGGCCGTCCGACGCGTACGGGACCCTGGCGCGGCTGGTCGACGCGGTCACCGGCGTCCTCGGCCGCGGCCACGGCCGGGTGGTGCTGGTCGCCGCCGACGTCGAGCTGATCGCGCGCTGGATCGCGGTGGTGTCGTACTCGCTGCCGGTCGCGGCGGCGGCGCGGCTGTCGTTCGTCACCTACACCGCCGATCCCGACGGCGCCGCCCAGCGGCTGGTCGGCACCACGCCCGACGTGTGGGCCGCTGTGCGGCACCACGCGTCGCACGCGCTGGCCGTCGACCTGCACACCGGCCTCACGGGCACGGACGGGACGTCCCGCTTCGCCCGCGCCATCGCGGCGTGCTGGCGGGACGCCGACTTCCCCGCCCTCGACGCCCTCGGCGAGTTGGCGCTTCCGGACGGTGCCGCGCCGCCCGACCCGGCCGTCCTGGAGGGCGCCGCGGCCCTGCTGGCGCTGTGCCGGCGCGACGCGCCCGTCACGGCGGACGAGGAGGGCGCGGCGGCGGCGCTGCTGGCGCGGCCCGGCGTCCAGGTCCCGGAGTGGGTCTGGCGGGACCTCGGGCCGGGCGTCGCCTCCCTGGGGCTGGAGCTGGCACTCGCCGTCCACGCGCGGGCCCTGTCCGCGGGCGCGACCGGGGTCGCGCGCGACTGCGCGGCGCGGATCGCGCTGCTCGCCCTGTCGGACCCGGCCGCCCGCGACCGGATGCCCGAGCTGCCGGAACGCGCCGGCGAGCTGGAGCCGCGCGTGTCGCAGGCGCTCGCGGGCGCGCCGGACCTCGCGGAGGTCGCGGCCGTGGC
>NZ_BAAAMR010000095.1:0-37275 GCF_039529375.1 Actinomadura napierensis | reverse complement strand
GCGGCCTCCCCGCCCGAGCGGCCGTCCGGGCGGCGGGCTCGGCGCGCGGACGCCGCAGAGCGGACGGGGATCGCGCGGGCCCTGCCCCGCACCGTCGCCGGCCGGATCCGGGCGCTGACCGCTGCGGTCGCCGTGGTGCTCGTGGTCCTGGTGGCGGTCGCGTGGGCGGCGGTCGGCGACGCCCGCGACGGCGTGCGGGTGATCGGGCACGACGCGGGCCCGCAGGTCGTCGCGACCGGCGACATGTACTTCCAGCTGTCGGACATGGACGCCCAGCTCGCCAACGCGCTGCTCGCCGGCGGCGCGGCGGGCGGCGGGCGCGACCAGGCGCTGGCCCGCTACGACCAGGACCGGCAGAAGGCCGGCGACGCGCTGCTGAAGGCCGCGAAGCTGGCCGACGAGACCACCGAGGACAACACGGCCCGCGAACTGCTGGACGGGCTCGGCCGCTACGAGCGGCTCGCCTCGCAGGCGCTGCTGCTCGACCGGCAGTCCGGCCGCACTTCGGGACGGCCGCCGCAGCCGGTGCTGGAGGTGTACCGGCAGGCGACCGACATGATGAAGCTCGACCTGCTGCCGAAGGCGTACAACCTCACGCTCGACAACGGCACCCTCGTCCGGCACACCTACGAGGACAAGCGGTCCGACGTCCGGACGGGGGCGCTGTGGGTCATCGCCGCCGGGGTCGTCCTGCTGGCCGTCCTGCTCGGGCTGCAGGCGTACCTGGCGCGGCGCTTCCGGCGGCTGCTGAACCCGGCGCTGGCGGTCGCCACGCTCGGCGCGCTCGTCCTCGTCGCCGGCTGCGCCGCGATGCTCTCCGGGCAGGCCGGCGACCTGCGCAGGGCGAAGGAGCAGGGCTTCGACCCGATCCTGTCGCTGTCGAGGGCGCGCGCCATCGGCAACAGCGCGAACGCCGACGAGACGCGCTTCCTGCTCGACCCGGACCGCGCCGACACCTACGAGCAGGTCTATCTGAAGAAGTCGCAGACCATCCTGTACCTGAAGGCCGGGAACCTCGAGGAGTACAACGCGGCCGTCCAGAAGGGGCTGTCGGCAGGGAACGGACGCGCGCCCTTCCTTGGCTTCCTCGGCGCGGAGGCCAACCGGGTCGACGACCTCGCCAGGCCCGTGAACACCGATGCCGCGCTCGGCCGCGTGCTGGCCGACTACCAGAGGGTCCAGCTCAACGACGACCGGATGCGGAAGCTCGCCGACGGCGGGCAGCGCGAGCAGGCCATCGCGGCGCGCGGCGCGGCCACCGCCGACTTCGCCCGGTACGACAAGGACATGCAGGCCCTGATCGGCATCCACCACACCGCCTTCGGCAAGGCGATCGAGGACGGCGAGCACGGCACCCGCGGCTGGTACGCGGTGCTGCCCGTCGCGGGCGTCGTCATCGTCGTGCTCGCGCTCCTCGGGGTGCGGCCGCGGCTGGCCGAGTACCGGTGGCAGAGATGAGAGCGCGCGGAATGAGGACCATGGGGATCCGGCGGAACTTGCGCGCCCGGCGCGCGGCTGCGGCGCTGCTGGCCGCCGGGACGGCGCTGTCGGCGGCCGCGTGCGGGATCGCCGACGCGGGCGAGTCGTCCGTCGCGCACAAGGGCGACCTGACGATCGGCGTCAACACCGACCAGCCGGGCGTGGGGTCGCGGGCCGGCGGCACCTACGCGGGCTTCGACGTCGACATCGCCAAGGAGGTCGCCAGGCGGCTCGGCGTCACCGGCTCGCACGTCCGCTTCGCGCCGGTGACCTCCAAGACCCGCGAGGCCCTGATCAAGGACGGCAAGGTCGACCTCGTCGTCGCCAGCTACTCCATCACGCCCGAGCGGAAGCTGGACGTCGCGTTCGCCGGCCCGTACTACGTCGCACATCAGGACGTCCTCGTGCGGGCGTCCGACGCGTCCGCGGTGAAGAACGTCCACGGCCTCACCGGGAAGCGGCTGTGCCGGGTCTCCGGGTCGGTGTCGTTCCCGCGCGTCCACGACGAGATGGGCGTCGCCGCGCGGCCCGCCGACGTCGGCGAGCGCGAGGGGTACGCCGCCTGCCTCGACGGGCTCACCGCCGGCCGGCTCGACGCCGTCTCGACCGACGACCTGATCCTGGCGGGCCTGGCCGCGCAGGCCGCCCGGCAGGGCCACAAGGTGAAGATCGTCAACGCCCCCTTCTCGGACGAGCCGTACGGCATCGGGCTGCGCAAGGACGACGTGGACGGCTGCGAGGCCGTGAACAAGGCGATCACCGGGATGTACCAGGACGGCACCGCGCCGCGGCTGCTGCACAAGTGGTTCGACCCGGCGGGGCTGAAGGTCACCACGACCGTGCCCCAATTCGAGGGCTGTGACGAATCGTGATAGCGCGAGCACGGAATGGCGTCGATCGGGTGGCATGAAGGGCGGATGAGACCGGACGGTCACTGAGATCAGTCGGTTACGTAAGTTCCGGTCGGCGCGCGTGATCGTAAGTTATGGTCGCGATCAAAACCCATTCCGGTAGGAACCGCCCCGCCCGAGGAGTGCCATGACGACGGTCATCCTGGTGGTGCTGTGCGTCGTCGTCGGGGCGCTGGAACTCTACGCGGGCCGCCAGAGCCGCAACCAGGCGAACGCGTTCACCCGCCGCGTCGACGAGCTGAACGAGCAGGTCACCAAGCAGAACAACGTGCTGGTCACGGTCGGCGAGCAGCTCACCGCCGAGCTGTCGCGGGTCAAGCAGGACGTGCTGCCGGCGCTGGACGGCCGGCTGCGGCACAACAACGAGCAGGTCGAGGAGCTGGCCGGGCGGGTCCACCAGGCCGACGAGCACCTGCGCGTCCAGGCCGGCCGGCTGCACGACCTGGAGCAACAGCGGATCACGCTCACCGCGCTGCGCCGCAAGCTCACCGAGATCGAGACGTCGGTGCGCTCGGTGACCGGCGCCGGCGCGGCGGCCGTCGCGGGGCAGGTCGATGGCGCGCTGGACCGGCTCGCCGAACTGGAGCGCGGCGGCGAGGAGATCCTCGAACTGCAGCGCACCCTCACCCGCACGCTGGAGGACGTCGAGGACGTCGTCACCGAACTGCTCCAGTACACCGAGGGCGAGCTGGACGACACCGTCACCGCCGCGCTGACCGGACGGCCGCGCGCGCACCCCGGCGGGGTGTCCGTCACCGCGACCGGGCGGCTGTGGACGCGCGACGACCAGCTCGAGGACATCCTCACCGAGATGTACGAGCGGTGCGTGCGGGCCAGCCGGCTGAACGTCCGGTTCCGCACCGCCGAAGGGACCGACGGCACGGCGCCCGGCTCCCCCGAGCGGCGCCGCTACTTCCTCGGCGGGCAGGCCGCGGAGGACCTCGCCGGCGCGTTCAGCGCCCTGCTCATCTCGGCCGGCAGCGCGGCGCCGCGCAACGGCCTCACCGCGAACGGCGGCGACCGTCGCGGCGGCCTGGCCCGCGTCGAGCCCGGCCTGCCGCCCGGCGTGGAGCCCCCGCGCGCCCCCGAGGACGAGGAGGCCCTCAAGGCGCTGCTGCGCACCCTCTCGGAGTGCTCGGGGGCCGTGGCGCAGATCGGGCCGCTGATGGCCGTCCGCACCCGCGACGAGCTGCTGTGCGCGGTGCTGACCGCCGCCCAGTCACTGGAGCTGGAGAGCGACGAGGTGTTCTGGGACCCGTCCTCCGCCACCGAACGGCTGCGGCGGCTGCCGTCCCATCAGCTGTGGGACCTGACCGCCTGGTCCTCCACCCCGTAGGCCGCGCCCTCCCCTGCGGCGGCGCCCTCCCCCGGGGCGGCGTCGACGCCATAGACCCGCACGGTCCGCTCCGGCGGACCGCCGATCCGCACGTACAGCGGGCAGTGCAGGGCGCGCGTCGCCGGCTCGACCTCCGCGCACAGCCCGACGCCGGCGGCCCGGTCGAGGAACACCACGTTCTCCACCGCCCGCGCCCCGCGCACCGCGTACGGCACCGAGTCGGCGTCGCCGGTGTCGAACAGCTCCTCGAAGGTCAGCCGCCGCGCGAACCGCATCAGCACCGCCGCGTCCACGACCCGGCTGCCGATCGCCTCGGCCGGGCCCGCCACCACGATGCCGAAGCTCGGGTTCTCCCGCCCCCGCACGTAGATCTCCCGGTCGGGCTCCAGCCCCCTGCGCCGGTCGGGGATCTGCAGCCCGAACCCGGCGTCGCCGTCCAGGAACGCGGGCGGGCCGAACCCGGTCGCGCCGCCGGGGACCCGCAGCACCGTCCCGGGCGCCCGCCACCCCGGCAGGTACACGCCGAGCCCGCGCAGCAGCAGCCGCCAGATCGGGCGTCCCATGACGTCGGGAGGGAACCCGCCCTGCGGCCCGCGGGCGCCCGCACGGCCCTCCTGCGGCTGCTCCCCGGGGTCGCGCACGCCGTCCATGAGCAACATCATCAGCCGCCCGCCCGGCGCGCACAAGGCCAATGCCCCGTTCCCCCGCACACCCGCCCGCCTCACCCCGCGGTCCCTGCATCGCCGGCCCCCGGTGGGCTACGGTTGGACACACCGGATCATGACGAGGACGCCGCCGTGAATCTGCAGGACATGATGGTCTACCGCGACTCCAAGTCGCGGACCGTCGACAGGTACCTGATGTCCTACGAGGGACGGGTCATCGCGGTGCGCAGGCATCCGGCGGTGCTCCTGCTGCCCGCCGTCATCGTCGTCGCCACCCTCATCGCCTGCGGCGCGGCCTTCGCCGTCACCGGGATCATCTGGGTCTGGTGGCTGTGGCTGCCGACGATCGGCTACCTGGTCTGGAAGGTCGCCGCCTGGTCCATCCAGTTCTTCCTGGTCACCGAGCACCGCGTGATGCTGATCAGCGGCGTGCTGAACCGCACCGTCGCGATGATGCCGCTGGCGAAGGTCACCGACATCGCGCTGGAGCGGTCCGTCGCCGGCCGGATGCTCGGCTACGGCGAGTTCATCCTGGAGTCCGCCGGGCAGAAGCAGGCGCTGCGCAACGTCGGCTACATGCCCTACCCGGAGCAGCTCTACCTGGAGGTCTCGTCCGTCATCTTCGGCGCCACCGAAGAAGCCCCCGACTGACCCCAGCCCCCACGCTTCGCCGCTCTTGCTCAGGAGTCGAAGCCGAGGCCGAGGCGGTCGAGGGCGCGGAGCCAGAGGCCGCGGCGGCCGTCGTTGCGGTCGGCGCGGGCGATCTCCCGCCGGGTGAGCCCGATGACGCCGTACCTGAGCGGCTCGGGCGGGAACGGGACGGGCTTGGAGCGCACCATCGCCAGCCGGGTGCGTTCGGTCTCCTCGCCGGGTGCCAGGCCGATGCGGAGCAGGTCGAGCATCACGTCGGCGCCGAAGCGGGTCGCTCCGACGCCGAGGCCGGTGTAGCCCGCCGCGTAGGCGAGCCTGCGGTCATGGGCCGTCCCGTAGAACGCGCAGAAGCGGCTGCACGTGTCGATGACGCCGCCCCAGGCGTGGGTGAAGCGGATGCCTTCGAGCTGGGGAAAGGTGGCGAAGAAGTGCCGTGCCAGGGCGGCGAACGTGGCGGGACGGTTCTCCAGGTCCGGACGCAGGCCGTTCCCGTAGTGGTAGACGGCGTCGTATCCGCCCCAGAGGATCCGGTCGTCCGCCGTCAGCCGGTAGTAGTGGAACTGGTTCGCGGCGTCCCCGAGACCCTGCCGGTGCTTCCAACCGACGGCCTCCCGCTGCGCCGGGGTGAGCGGCTCGGTGACCAGCGCGTAGTCGTACACCGGGATAAGGAAGCCGCGCATGCGCCGCAGCAGCGGCGGGAACGCGCCGGTCGCGAGCGCGACGCGCCGGGCCGTCACCGAGCCGTACGCGCCGCTCAGCCGCAGCCTTCGGGCGTCCGACCGCAGTCCGGTCACCCGCGTGTTCTCGTAGATCCGGACGCCGAGGGACCGGCACGCGGCGGCCAGCCCGAAGGCGAGCTTGGCGGGATGCACCATGGCGACGGCGTCGCGGTCCCAGAGACCGGCGAGGTAGGTGGGCGAGGCGACCTCCTCGCGGACGGCGTCCGGGCCGAGCAGGATCGGCTCCCAGCCCAGCTCGTACGCCTTCTCCGCCTCCCGTTCCAGCGCCGGGACCTGCCATTCCCGCGTCGCGACGGTCATCTCCCCGGTCGGCTCCCATTCGGCGTCGATGCCGTACCGGGTCAGGGTCGCGCCGATGGCGCGCAGGTTGTCCCAGCCGAGCCGTTCGAGCGTGTGCATCTCGTCCGGCCAGCGGCCGGCGCCGTTCTCCAGGCCGTGGGTGAGGCTCGCCGCGCAGAACCCGCCGTTGCGTCCCGACGCGGCTCGGGCCGGGCGGCGCCGCCCGCGGGGGCGAGCCAGTACGGCGCGGGCTCCGCCTCCGCGAGCGACTCCAGCACGTTCACGGGTCCATCCTGGCGGGTTCAGCGGGACGCGCGGATGCTGCGCCGCGCCGACACCACCGCGATCACCACGCCGACCGCGAAGATGATCGTGCCCATCACGTTGACCTGCGGCGGCGTCCCCGTCCGGGTCGAGCCGTAGATCCACAGCGGGAACGTGATGGTGGAGCCGCTGGTGAAGTTGGTGATGACGAAGTCGTCGATGGACAGCACGAACGCCAGCAGCGCCCCCGCCACCACCCCGGGCATGATCATCGGCAGGGTGATCAGCCGGAACCGGGTCCACGGCCCGGCCCCGAGGTCCTGCGCGGCCTCCTCCACCGCCGGGTCGAGGCCGACCACCCTCGCCCGCACCGTCACGGCCACGAACGCGATGGAGAACATCACGTGCGCGAGCAGGATCGTCAGGTAGCCGCGCGGCAGGTTGAACGTGACGAACATCGACAGCAGCGACGCGCCCATCACGATCTCGGGGCAGGAGATCGCCATGAACAGCACCAGGTTCGTCGCGCCCTTGCCGCGGAACCGGTACCGGCCGAGCGCGATCCCGGCGAACGTCCCGATGACGGTGGTGATGGCGGTGCTGAGCACGGCGATCGTCAGCGAGTTGATCACCGCGGTGGTCAGGTCCTCCTTGTCGAACAGGTGGACGTACCACTTGAGCGTGAAGCCCTGCCACTGGAAGTTCTGCTTGCTGTGGGTGTCGTTGAAGCCGAAGAGGATCATGATCGCGATCGGCAGGATCAGCCACGCGATCAGCAGCAGCGTGTAGAGGTGCAGCCCGGCGATCCGGCGGCGCCGGCGCGGCGGCGCCGGACGCGCCGCCCGGGTGGGTGCGAGTGCCGTCATCGTCCCGCCGCCTCCAGAACGTCCTGCGTGCCGAGCGACCGCGCGTAGACGAAGATGCCGACGAGCAGGATCGCCATCAGCGCGAACGACAGCGCGGACGCCACCGGGTAGGCGCTGTTGTCGAAGTACTCCGTCTGGATCACATTGCCGATCATGGTGTTCTGCGGGCCGCCCAGCACCTCGGCGTTGACGTAGTCCGACGACACCGGCACGAACGTCATGATGACGCCGGCGAACACGCCCGGCAGCGACAGCGGCAGCACGACCCGCGCGAACGCCTGCGTGCGGCTCGCGTACAGGTCGTAGGCCGCCTCCACCACGCGCTCGTCGATCCGCTCGAGCGCCACGTAGATCGGCAGCACCATGAACGGCAGGAAGTTGTAGGTCAGCCCCGACACCACCGCGACGCCGGTGTCCAGCACGTGGAAGCCGGACGGCAGGATGCCGTGGTCGCGCAGCGGCCCGAGGATCGGCCCGTTGTCGGTCAGCACCAGCTTCCACGACACCGTCCGCAGGATGAACGACACGAAGTACGGCAGCAGCAGAAGGAACAGGTACGTCGACTTGTGCCGCCCGCCGCGGAAGGCGATCCAGTACGCCGCCGGATACGCGAGCGCGATGCACAGGATCGTCGCCAGCAGCCCGTACCAGAGCGACCTCACGACCTTGTCGCCGTAGGTGTTCAGGCCGTCGGTGTAGTTCTGCCAGTGGAACGTCTGCTGGAAGCCGTCGATGAGGTTGCCCGTCTGCAGCGACAGCGACACCATCAGCACGATCGGGATGATGAAGAACGCCAGCATCCACAGCCCGCTCGGCAGGATCATCAGGTACGGCGTCGACGCGCCGCCCCTGGACCGGCGGGCCATCACGACCCCTTGGCGATGGGCTCGAAGATCTTCTGGTACTGCGTCTCCTCCGCCTGCGTGAGGCGCCGGTAGTGCCGCAGCCGCTGCATGTCCGCGTCGGACGGGAACACCAGCGGGCTCGTGCTGAGCCGGGTCAGGTCCTTCTTGTCGTCACCGGTGGCCTTCGCCGCTTCCGCCGCGATGACCTGCTTCACCCCCGGGACGGGCGTGATGTAGTTGACGAACTCGGTCAGCGGCGCGTTGTTCTCCGGGACGTACAGCCAGTCCATCAGCGTGATCGCGTCGACGGGGGCGCTCGCGGTCTTGGGGATGCACATGTTGTCGGTCCAGATGGTGCCGCCCTCCTTCGGGATGGCGAACTTCACGTCCGGACTGGTCATGCTGTACACGTCACCCGACCACGCCATCGTCATCCACACGTCGCCCTTGCTGACGGCGTCGACGTAGTCCTGGTTGTAGTACTTGCGGACGATCCCCTTGTCGCGCTGCTCGCGCAGCTTCGCCGCGGCCTTCTGCCAGTCGTCCGGAGTCGACTTCTCCGGGTCGATGCCGAGCAGGAACATCCCGAAGTTCCCCAGCTCCTGCGAGTCGCCCATCATGCCGACCCGCCCCTTGTACTTCGGGTCGAACAGCTGCGCGATGCTGGTGATCTCCTCCTTGACGTACTTGGTGTTGTACGCGATCCCGGTGATGCCCGACTCGTACGGGACCGTGAACGCGTTGCCGGGGTCGTACGACGGGTTCTTGAACGTCGCCCCGGCGTTGGCCTGGAAGTTCTTCAGCCGCGACTGGTCCAGCGGCGCCAGGTAGCCGAGCTGCCGCGCCTGTTCCAGCTGGATCCCGTTCGTCATGACCATCAGGTCGAAGCCGATCGACTGGCCGGCCGCCAGCGGCGCCTGGATCTTGCCGAACCAGGGGCCCATCTCCTGGATGACCTCCTTGTAGTCCACCTTGATGCCGGTGGCCTTCTCGAAGGCCTTGATGGTCGCGTGGTCGTCCTCCATGTAGCCCGGCCAGTTCGCCCAGTTGAGCTTCCCGGTCTTGGCCTTGCCCGACCAGTACTTCTGCACGTCGTTCTGGGTGACCTTGCCCTTGCCGCCCTGCCCCTTCACGCCGCAGGCCGACAGGGCCACGCCCGCGCCCGCCGCGCCCATCAGCCGCAGGACGTCCCGGCGGGACGGGGTGGAACGTGCCAGCCGGGGACGGGTCAGTCCGCGCAGGAACGCGGGGTCGATGTTCGTCACTGGGGGGCTCCTATGGCGTACGAGTGGCGCGGGTCCCACGACAGCCAGACGCCGTCCCCGCGAACGGCGATGTCGTCGGCGCCCGTGGCGTTCTGCAGGAACACGACCACGTCCGCCCCGGTGGAGGTGGTGACGTTGTAGTTCGTCGAGGTCCCGAGGTAGACGACCTCGGTGACGGTGCCGCGCACGCCGCACAGGTCGTCCGCCGGCTTGTCGGCCCCGATGCCGATCTTCTCCGGCCGGACCGTCAGTTCCAGCCGCTCCCCCGCCGCGACCGCGGGCCCGTCCCGCACCGGCACCTCGATCCGCCCGTCCGGGCCGTAGGAGATCACCGCGACGCCCCCCGACACCTCGGTGACCTCCCCGCCGAGCAGGTTGGACGTCCCGATGAACCCGGCCACGAACCGCGTCGCCGGATGCTCGTAGATCTCCCGCGGCGTGCCGAGCTGCTCGATCAGCCCGTCGCTCATGACCGCGATCCGGTCCGACATGGTCAGCGCCTCGCCCTGGTCGTGCGTCACGTACACGAACGTGATGCCGACCTCCCGCTGGATCCGCTTCAGCTCGACCTGCATCGCCTGCCGCAGCTTCAGGTCCAGCGCGCCGAGCGGCTCGTCCAGCAGAAGCGCGCGCGGCCGGTTGACCAGCGCGCGTGCCAGCGCCACGCGCTGCTGCTGGCCGCCCGACAGCTCGGCGGGACGGCGCCGCTCCCGCCCCGTCAGATCGACGATCTCCAGCATCTCGCCGACCCGCGCCTTGACGTCGGCCTTGGCGACGCCGCGCCGGCGCAGCCCGAACGCGACGTTGTCGAACACGTTCATGTGCGGGAACAGCGCGTACGACTGGAACACCATGTTGACGTCACGGCGGTTGGCGGGCACGCCGGTGACGCTGCGTCCGTGCAGGTAGATCTCGCCGCCCGTCGGCTCCTCGAAGCCGGCGACCATGCGCATGGTGGTGGTCTTGCCGCATCCGGACGGGCCGAGCAGGGAGAAGAACTCCCCCTGCCCGATCTCCAGGTCCACGCCGCGGACCGCCGGGACGGCCTCGCCGTAGGAGTGGTAGGTCTTCTCGACTCCCGTGAGCTCGATGGCGGGAACTGCGCGACCCGGGTCGTCGCGCGCCGGGGCGGGCTGGGTTTCGGTCATGGGCTGGTTTCCTTCACGAGCTCGTGGCGCCCGACCACCGCGGCGGCGCCCCCGCGCCGGCCGGCGCCCGTCCGGGGGACGGACGCCGGCCCGCGCACCGCCGCGGTGGGTCCGTCAGGCGCCGATGTAGTGCATGACGTGCTTGACGCGGGTGTAGTCCTCGATTCCGTACATCGACATGTCCTTGCCGTAGCCGGAGTGCTTGAAGCCCCCGTGCGGCATCTCCGAGACGAACGGGATGTGGGTGTTCACCCACACCGCCCCGAAGTCCAGTGCCTTGCTCATGCGCATCGCGCGCCCGTGGTTCTGCGTCCAGACGCTGGCCGCCAGGCCGTACCGGACGCCGTTCGCCCACTCGATCGCCTGCGCCTCGTCGGAGAAGCGCTGGACGGTGATGACCGGGCCGAACACCTCGTTCTGCACGATCTCGTCGTCCTGGCGGAGCCCGCCGACGACCGTGGGCTCGAAGAAGTAGCCGGTGTCGCCGGACCGCGAACCGCCGGTCAGCACCTCCGCGTGCGCCGGCACCCGGTCGATGAAGCCCTGGACGCGCTCCAGCTGCGCGGCGCTGTTCACCGGGCCGTAGAAGGCGTCGGTGTTGCTCGGGGGGCCGACCACGGTGCCGCGCGCGGCCTCGGCGAGGGCGGCGGTGAAGTCGTCGTGCAGCCGGTCCGCGACCAGCACCCGCGTCGCCGCGGTGCAGTCCTGCCCGGCGTTGAAGTAGCCGGCCTCGGCGATGCCCTGCGCCGCCGACTCCACGTCCGCGTCGTCGAACACCACGACGGGCGCCTTGCCGCCGAGCTCCAGGTGCACCTTCTTGAGGTCCTTCGCGGCGGCCGCGGCGACCTCCATGCCCGCGCGGACGCTGCCGGTGATCGACACCATCTGCGGCGTCGGGTGCTCCACCAGCGCGCGGCCGGTGTCGCGGTCGCCGCAGATCACGTTGAACACGCCCGGCGGCAGGAACTCCGCGGCGATCTCCGCCAGCATCAGCGTGCTGACCGGGGTCGTGTCCGACGGCTTGAGCACCACGGTGTTGCCCGTCGCCAGCGCCGGCCCGAACTTCCAGACCGCCATCATCATCGGGTAGTTCCACGGCGTCACCTGCGCGCAGACCCCGATCGGCTCACGCCGGATGGACGAGGTGTGATCCGCCAGGTACTCGCCGGTCGCCTTGCCCTCCAGGACCCGGGACGCCCCCGCGAAGAAGCGGAGGTTGTCCACCATCGGCGGCAGCTCCTCCTCCATGGTGAGCTGGACGGGCTTGCCGGTGTCGCGGCTCTCCGCCTCGACCAGATCGCGCCCCCGCGCCTCGACCGCGTCGGCGAACCGGAGCATCGCCAGGCTGCGCTCGCCGGGCGTCGCGTCCCGCCAGGCCGGGAACGCCTCCGCGGCGGCGCGGAACGCGGCGTCGACGTCCTCGGCGCCGGACACCGGCGCCTGCGCGTACGCCTCGCCGGAGCTGGGGTCGACCACCTCCAGCGTCCGCCCGTCCTTGGCGTCCACGTACTCGCCGCCGATAAAGTTGCGCAGCCGTTCGCCGCTCATCTCGTTCCTTCCTGGGCGCCGCCGCCCGAACTGTCCTGTTGGCCTGACCCTGACAGAGGTTCTCGACCAACACAAGTGATTCCGTTGTTACGATCCAGTTTCACGACTGATTCACTCGGTCCAACAGCCTCACACCCTCGATGCCGCAGCTAGGAGTACCAACGATGACGGAGGAGCGCCCTCCCGCCCGCCGGGGGCCGGCCCGGCCGGCCGTCCAGCTCGACGCGACCGCCAAGCAGATCATCGAGCAGCTCCAGCAGGACGGCCGCCGCTCCTACGCCGCCATCGGCAAGGCCGTCGGGCTGTCCGAGGCCGCGGTCCGGCAGCGGGTGCAGAAGCTCCTCGACGCCGGCGTCATGCAGATCGTCGGCGTGACCGACCCGCTGATGCTCGGCTTCTCCCGGCAGATGATGATCGGCGTCAAGTGCGAGGGCGACCTGGAGACGATCGCCGACGAGCTCGCCGCCCTCGACGAGATCGACTACGTCGTCATCGCCGCCGGCTCGTTCGACATCCTGCTCGAGCTGGTCTGCGAGGACGACGAGCGCCTGCTGGAGCTGCTCGGCCGGATCCGGGCCGTCCGCGGCGTCGTCTCGACCGAGAGCTTCGTCTACCTCAAGCTGCGGAAACAGACCTACTCCTGGGGCACCCGCTGAGGCCGCGCGCCGCCGTCCGCCATCGCCCGCCATCCGTCGATTCTCGTCCCGATTGAGGATGTCCCGGCAACCCCTCCCGGCGTACTTTGAGATGCCGCAAGGAAGGAGACCGGCCATGTCTGAGTCGGTCCGCCAGGACCTTCCCGCCCCCGGAACCGACGACCACATCGTCCTGAGCACGTCCGCCGAGCAGCTCCTCGCCATCCGCAAGGCCGCCGAACTGATCGGCTGGAACGTCGCCGACTACGTCCTGTCCGCCGCCCTCGACCGCGCCGAACGCGACCTCTACGAGCACGCCGCCGCCGTCCGCGCCGCCACGCCGGACCCACCGCCCGACACCGGATCGGCCGAACCCTACGTGGCCCTCCTCCTAGCCCTCCCCTGACCCGCCCGCTTCGCTCCGCACGCGGGACGTCTGACCCCGCCCCGCGTGCGGCCCGAAGCCCCCCACCCCGCCACCACACCGGCTCTGGTTCAGGCCGACTCTCTGAGGGCGGTGGCGAGGCGGGTGGCGTAGTCGGCGGCTTCGGCGTCGGAGTCGTACTTCTGGCGCGGCCAGAAGAATCCCCTCAGGCCGTCCTTGCGGTTGCGGGGGACGACGTGGACGTGCAGGTGCGGGACGCTCTGGCTGATGCGGTTGTTCATGGCCACGAACGATCCGGCCGCGCCCAGCACCGACTCCATGGCCGCGGCGAGCCGCTGCGCTTGCCCGAAGTAGGGGGCGAGCAGTTCGGCGGGCAGGTCCGGCAGCGTCTCGTAGTGCGTCCGTGGCACCAGCAGGGTGTGCCCCTTGAAAAGGGGCCGGGTGTCGAGGAACGCCAGCGCGTCCGGGACGTCGAGGACGATGTGCGCGGGACGCTCCCCTTTCACGATCTCGCAGAAGACGCAGATCCTGCCGGACGCGGAGTCAGCCATGCGCGGCATTCTGCCGCCCCCGGGCCCGACTGCGCAGCCTCCTCCCTAACGGCGTCCTTAGGTTTCCGCCGCTACCCTTCGTGTCCTATGCGGCTCGACGATGTCGCCTTCCGCTATCACCGGAGGGGTCCCTGGGTGCTCAGGGACGTCACGCTCTCCCTCCCGGCGGGCAGCGTCACCGAGGTGACCGGGCGGAACGGGGCGGGCAAGTCCACGCTCCTCCGCCTCGTCGCCGGTCTGCGCGCGCCGCGCCGGGGCTCGGTGCGGGACCGGCCGAGCCGTGTCGGGTACGCGCCCGAGCGCTTCCCGGTGGACCAGCCCTTCACGGTCCGCGCCTACCTCGGCCACATGGCCGCCATCAGGCGGGTACCCGAGGACGTGATCGGGACGTGGGCCGAACGTCTCGGCTTCGAGCACCTCCTCGATGTGCGGTTGCCGGAGTTGTCCAAGGGCAGTGCGCAGAAGGTCGGGCTGGCCCAGGCGCTCATGGACGATCCGGGGCTCCTGATCCTGGACGAGCCCTTCGCCGGCCTGGACGCCGCGACCCGCGACATCCTGCCGGAACTGATCGCCGGTCGCGCCGCCGACGGCGCCACCGTGGTCATCAGCGACCACCAGCGCTGCATCGAGGCCCTCCCCGGCATCGACCGGCTCCAGGTCTCGGGCGGCACCGTGGCCCGCCTCGCCCCCGGCGAGGACCCGGACACGCCGAGGCTCACGGTGCTCGAGGTCGTGGTGCCCGAGAGCGACGCCGACACCGCGGAGACCAAGCTCCGTGCCGACGGCTACACCGTCCGGAGACCCGGCCCATGACCACCTCGTGCAGCAGAACCGCCGCACTGGCCGACCGCGGGGAGGATCGATGATCGCGCTCGCGCGGTTCCAGGTGGCCGGGTACGTGCGTTCGCTGCGGGTTCTGCATCCGGTGATCGTCGTCGCGCTGGTCATAGTGCTCGTGCTGCTCCAAGGACCGAGCGGACCGGAGCGGACCGCGCTGGCCGTCGGCGCCTTCGGCGACGTGGCGGCGTTCATGTTCCCGGTCTGGGCCTGGACGGCGCGGGCCCTGCTGGACACGCAGCCGGACGAGCAGCGGGCGCTGTCGGCCACGGCGGCACGCCACCGTTCGACGCCCACGTGGGCCGGCCTGCTCGCCGCCTACGCGGTGAACCTCTGTCTGGGCGTCGTCGTCTTTGCCGTTCCTCTCGTCCAGGCCCTGCTCGTAGGGGCGCCGGGGCAGGCGATCCTGGCCGGGTGCGCGCTGGGCGTGCCGGTCGCACTCGCGGGCACGCTGCTCGGCGCCTGGACGAGCCGGGCGGTCATCCCGGACCCCGGGGCGTCGCTCCTGGCGCTGCTGGGCGGCGCGACGGCCGTGCTGCTGCTGGGCCTCGGCCGGCTCTCGTGGCTCTCCGTTCCGATGATCGAGTGGCTGCGGGCGGCGCACGACAGCCCCGACGCCTTCGTCTCGGACTTTCCCGGCCTCGTGCTGCATCTCGCCCTCTGGTCGGCCGTCGTCTGCACGGCGTACGTGTTCGCCATCCGCCTCCGTCACTGACCTCTCCCCGCATCGACGAGGCGGATGGACGGCCATCCCGGGTGTCAGGTCGCTTGGACGGTCAGCCATGCCCGCTCCAAAGGGTCGTTCTGGCGAGAGCAGAAGTAGACGCGGCCCGGATCGCCCCAGTACCAGCCGAGGCGGTGATCGGAGTCGAGCTGGAGCAGGAGCCGCCAGTCGTCCACGGCCATCTGGTCGTCCGGTGACAGCTCCGGGGTTTCGAGGGTGTCCAGCGGACGGCCCGTGGAGGCGTACAGGCAGTCCGGGCCGATCGGCCGCTGGACGAGGTCGGGCCAGCCGCCCAGCTGGTGCGCGGGCATGGCCTGCGTGGACCAGACCGCGTGCAACTGCTCGTACTCCGCCAGGAAACCGCGGTGGACGCGTTCGAGGCGCCGTATGACCGCCTCCTGCGGTGACGGCAGGGACAGGAACGGAGCGGCGAACAAGTCCGCCGACGGGTAGGACAGGGCGCCGGGCGGTGGTTCGGCGCGGTGCAGGTCACCGGTGAAAACGCGCCAGCCGTCCCGCTGGCCGGACGCGTCGCCCCACGGGCGCGGCGTTCCGCTCACGTAGTAGAAGGCGGCGGTGCCGCTGCGAGGAACCCCGGGAATCTCTCCCAAGGCGGTGAGCTCGGTGAAGTCGACGGCGCCGAGGAAGTCCAGCGGGCGGCCCCTCCAGACCGGCCAGGCCGTGGCGGCGGGCAGCAGCGGGGCACCGCCGAGCCTGACCGGTATCTCCCCGGTGGCGCCGAGCCGCACCGCGGGCCGGGCCAGGGACAGCAGGGCTGAGATGATCTCGGGGGTGAACAGCAGGCCGAGGAAGGAGCTCAGCCGCCGGCGTTGCGCGTCGAAGTCGTCCATGCCCCGAAGCCTGCTGCGCTCCGGTCCCGGTCACCACCCCGCGGCGAAAATGTGGATAACTCCGCCGCGGGGCGCGGCGTCAGCGGCCTTCGAGAGCCCCGGCGAGCTGGGTGAGGAACCGGTCGACCTCCTGCTCGTCGTAGCCCGGTCCCAGCCGGACGACGCGGAACGCGCTCTCCCGGACGTCGCGGGCCGTCACCGGCGGCGCCGCGCCGCGCAGCCCGGAGACCACGCGGTCGAGGAACGCGTCGACGTCCCGGACGTCGTACCCGCCGCGCACGCCCGAGCCGGCGAACCGGGCGTTCTGGATCCAGTTGATCAACCATCCCGGGTTGGCGCGGGGGCGGCCGGGACGCTCGGCGATCGGCGCCTTGCTCTGCAGTTCCCTGATGCACTCCCGCACCAGTTCGTCCACCGCCCGGCGGTCGTAGCCGCGCAGGACGACGTCGAAGCGCACCGTCCGCACCTCGTCCGCCGACACCGGCGGCCCGCCGTTCAGCGCACCCGAGATCCGCTCGAGGAGACCGTCCACCTGGGTCCGGTCGTAGCCCCGCAACGCCACCGGCAGCCGCGTGCTCATCAGCGCCACCGTGCTCCTCAGCCCTCGTCCCCGCGCCCGCGGGGCCCAGGGGCGCCGCCGGCGCGCTCAGTCCTTCGTCGCCGCGGCCAGCTGCCCGCAGGCCCCGTCGATCTCCCTGCCCCGAGTGTCGCGCACCGTGACCGGGACCCCGTGGGCCTCCAGGCGGCGGACGAACTCGCGCTCGTCCTCCGGCCGCGAGGCGGTCCACTTGGACCCCGGCGTCGGATTCAACGGGATCAGATTGACGTGTACGAGGTGCCCGCGCAAGAGCCTGCCGAGAAGATCGGCCCGCCAGGCCTGGTCGTTGACGTCCTTGATGAGGGCGTACTCGATCGAGATGCGGCGCCCGCTGCGCTCGGCGTAGGCCCACGCGGCGTCCAGGACCTCGGCGACCTTCCACCGGTTGTTGATGGGGACGAGGTCGTCGCGCAGCTCGTCGTCGGGCGCGTGCAAGGACACCGCGAGCCGCACCGACATGTCCTCGGCAGCGAGCTTTTCGATGGCCGGGACGAGGCCGACCGTGGAAACCGTGACCGAACGCTGGGAGATTCCCAGACCGGCGGGTGCCGGGTCGGTAATGCGGCGTACCGCGCCGATAACGGCCTTGTAGTTAGCGAGCGGCTCCCCCATGCCCATGAAGACGATGTTGGAGACGCGCCCGGGGCCACCGGGGATCCGCCCGCGCGCCATCGCGCGCGCGCCGGCCGCGACCTGCTCCACTATCTCGGCGGTAGAGAGGTTACGGGTGAGACCCGCCTGCCCCGTGGCGCAGAACGGGCAGTTCATGCCGCAGCCGGCCTGGGACGAGACGCACATCGTGGCCCTGTCCGGGTAGCGCATCAGCACCGACTCGAACAGGACGCCGTCGAACGCCTTCCAGACCGTCTTCAGCGTCCTGCCGCCGTCGCAGTCCAGCTCGCGCACCGGGGTGAGCAGGGAGGGCAGCAGCTCGGACACGAGCCGGTCCCGCACGGCGGCCGGCAGATCGGTCATCTTCGCCGGATCGTCGACGAGACGGGCGAAGTAGTGCCGCGACAGCTGGTCGGCCCGGAAGGGCTTCTCGCCCAGTTCCGCGACCGCCTCGCGGCGCTCGGCCTGCGTGAGGTCGGCCAGGTGCCGGGGCGGCTTGCCGCGCCGCGGTGCGGCGAAGACGAGCTTCGCCGGGGTCTTCTTGGGCGCGGCGCCCGCGGTGGCGGGCTCGGTGGTGGCAGACATGGTGCTTCCAGTGTCGCAAACACCTGCCGATGCCTCGTCCGCGCGCGGTGCCCCTCCTTTCCGCATGGCCGTCCCGCGGGTTGCGACATCGCTGCACATGACCTTGTCTGCGACTAAGGTCTCGATCATGTCGGTTTTGCGTAGGGGCACCGCATCGCCCAGGGGCCCCGCCGCCACGATCGTGCACGCCGAGGCCAGCCCGTACGGCAGCCGCAGGCTCCTCGTCGAGTCCGACGGCGCGGTGACCGTGGCCTACCTGCGGGACGCGCGGGACTCGGTGATCGGCGCGGTCTGGGTCGCCAACCACCGCAAGGCCCCGGCCTCGCTGGACCGGCCGCGGCTGGAGGCGGGCAGCGCGCCGCTCCTGCCGGAATCGCACGTCGCCCATCCGCAGGGACGCGAGGCGCTGGACGGCTCCACCCTGGAGGTGGTGTGGTTCGAGGAGGGCGACGGCGTCGCCGTCCTGGAGGCCGGCGACCCGCTGTTCGTGATCCCGGGATGGTCGGACATGGGCCGCGGCATCCCCGGCTACGCGCGCGACGCCACGGCGCAGAGCCCGTTCGCCTTCCCCATCGAGGAGGAGATCGCGGAGTTCGGCCCGCGCATCGAGCGGGCCCGCGAGCACTGGAAGATGTGCCGCGCCGACGGCTCGTGGGCGCAGTTCCAGCAGTCCGTCCTCGGCCACCTGCTGCAGCGCCTCGGCCCGGGTGGCCACTACTGGCACGACGTGGGGCGCCAGCTCTCGGGAGGCCGCACGTCCCCGTCCCCCACCGTCGGGGTGACGGAGCGCCCGGCGCGCGGCGACCGCGACTTCACCATCCTCAGCTCGGTCGGGATGAGCCGCCAGCGGATGCCCACCGTGGAGTTGTACGAGGACGACGTCGCGCCCTACGCCCGCATAGAGCTCGCCGTGGCGAGCACCCTCCCGAGCCAGCGTGCGGGAAGCATCTTCCCGTGGCTCGCCCAGTACCCGTGGCGGTCGGTGACATGGTTCGCGCCAGGGGACGTGGTCAAGTGGTACCACGAGGCACGCACGTTCCCTCTCGGCAACGATGAGGGCGAGTGGGAAGGGGTGCTCCTCCTTGAGGACCCGGGCCGGCTGAACGGTCCGGCCGTGCCCGCCCTCACCGGACTGTCCGTGGACGGCGATCCCGTCCGGTGGCTGTGGCTCGTCCCCATCACCGGCGAGGAGCACCGCTACGCCAAGAGTGAGGGCTCGGACGCGCTCATCCGGCGCCTGGCCCAGCAGGGCCGCTCCTGGCTCGTCTCCTAGCGGCCTATGCCGCCAGTCCGGCCCTGGGAAACCGATATGTCTCAGGGCCCGGGCCAGTCGCCGGGGCGTCTAGCTGGGAACGAACAGCTCCAGCAGCAGCCACACCACGGGAGCCGTCGCGACCAGCGAGTCGAGGCGGTCCATGACCCCGCCGTGGCCCGGCAGGAGCGTCCCCATGTCCTTGATGCCGAGGTCCCGCTTGACCATCGACTCGATGAGGTCGCCGCCGGTCGCGGTGACCACGGCGGCGAGGCCGACCAGCGCGCCCTGCCAGGGGTGGCCGCCGTCCAGCAGCCACCACACCAGCCAGCCGCCGACGATCATGCAGGTGATCGCGGAGCCGGTGACGCCCTCCCACGTCTTCTTCGGGCTGATCGTGGGGGCGAGCTTGTGCTTGCCGAGGAACGTGCCGGCGAAGTAGCCGCCGATGTCGCTGGCGACCGTGGTGGCGATGAAGATGACGGTGCGGTCGTCCCCGTCGCCCGGCTTCATGAGGAGGGCGACGATCCCGCCCATCAGCACCAGGTACCCGGCCACGAACGAGCCGGCGGTGACGTCCCTGACGTAGCCGTCCGCGCCCTCCGTCATCCGGATCAGCAGCAGGGACAGCACGGTGAGCGACACGGCCGCGACCACGGCCATCGGACCCCACACGTACGAGACGACCGGTGTGGCCACCATTCCCGTGGCCAGCGGGATGAAGGGGACCCTGATGCCGCGCGATTTGAACGCGTCCGTCAGCTCCCGCATGCCGAGGAACAGGAAGACCACCATCACGGCAAGGAAGATCGCCTTGACCGTGTACAGGGACAGCAGCACCAGGGCGCCCAGCGCGACGCCCACTCCGATGGCTATCGGCAGGTTCCGGCCGGTCCTGCTTTCACGCTTGGCACCGGACGCGTCGTCCGGCGTGCCGCCGGACGGATCCGCGGGCGGCTCCTCTACGGATTCCGCGCGCGCGTCCGGAGCGGCCGTCACTCCCGAGGGCGCGGTGTCCTCCGCGGTGTCTTCGGTGGCGTCGTTCTCGGCAGGGGCGTCCGGCGCCTCGCCGGAGGGCGAGTCCAGAGCTTCTCCCGGGGGTGGGCCGGGCATGTCGACCTCCGGCTCATCCGGGGAGCCCGCGGGCCCCCCGGCGTCGTCGCGTCCCATCACACTTCGAGCAGTTCGGCCTTCTTGTGTTCGAGCAGCTCGTCGATCTGCGCCACGTACCTGTGCGTGGCGTCGTCGAGCTCCTTCTCCGCACGCCGCACCTCGTCCTCGCCGGCCTCGCCGTCCTTGGCGAGCTTGTCGAGGGTGTCCTTGGCGCGCCGCCGGATGTTGCGGATGGAGATCTTGCTGTCCTCGGCCTTGGTGCCGGCGACCTTGATGAAGTCCCTGCGGCGCTCCTCCGACAGCTCGGGGAAGACCACCCGGATGACGTTGCCGTCGTTGGTGGGGTTGACGCCGAGGTCGCTCTCCCGGATCGCCCTCTCCACCGCCTGCATGGAGGACTTGTCGAAGACCTGGACGATGACCATCCGCGGCTCCGGCAGCGTGAAGGACGCCAGCTGGTTGACCGGCGTCGGCGTGCCGTAGTACTCCGCGGTGATCTTGTTGAACATGGCGGGGGTGACACGGCCGGTGCGGATGGCCTGGAAGTCCTCCTTGGCGACCGCGACCGCCTTCTCCATCTTCTCCTCGGCTTCGAGGAGGGTCTCGTCGATCACTGTGACTCCCATGTCATCTGGTCGGCCCTGCACCGCGTTCCGGGCCGCGGTCAGCCCTGTGCCGGGCTGACCAGCGTGCCGATCTTCTCACCCCGGACGGCCCGGACGATGTTGCCCTGCCCCATGAGGTCGAAGACCACGATGGGGAGCGCGTTGTCCATGCAGAGGCTGATGGCCGTGGCGTCCATGACCTTCAGACCCCGCTGTAGAACCTCACCGTAATCCAATCGGTCGAACTTGACCGCCTCTGGACTCTTACGGGGATCCGCGTCGTAGACGCCGTCCACCTGAGTGGCCTTCAGGACGGCCTCCGCACCGATCTCCAGCGCGCGCTGCGCGGCCGTGGTGTCGGTGGAGAAGAACGGCTGCCCGAGCCCCGCGCCGAAGATGACGACCCGGCCCTTCTCCAGGTGCCGGATCGCGCGCCGCGGAATGTACGGCTCGGCCACCTGGCTCATGGTGATGGCGGTCTGCACCCGCGTGTCGAGCCCGAGCTTCTCCAGGAAGTCCTGCAGCGCCAGGCAGTTGATGACGGTCCCGATCATGCCCATGTAGTCGGCGCGGCCGCGGTCCATGCCGCGCTCGGCCATGACCGCGCCGCGGAACATGTTGCCGCCGCCGCACACCACCGCGACCTGCACGCCGTCGCGGACGGCCTCGGAGATGGCCTCCGCCACGTGCTGCACGACCTCGGGGTCGATGCCGAGCGGGTCGCCTCCGGCGAACGCCTCGCCCGAGAGCTTCAGCAGCACCCGCTTCCAGCCCGCGCGCGGCGCGTGCCGCCCGGACGACGAGGCCGCCGTCGCGCTAGTGGTGGTCTTCTCCGGCACGTCGGCGGCCTCCTCGTTGCGTCGCTGAATCTCGGGTCCCCGTCTCCAGAGTGCCCTTACGCCTGCCCGACCTTGAACCGGGCGAAGCGCACGACCTTCACGCCGGCCTCGTCGAGGACCTTCGCGATGGTCTTCTTGCCGTCCTTCACGAACGCCTGCTCCAGCAGCACGAAGTCGCGGAAGTAGGCGTTCACCCGGCCCTCGACGATCTTCGGGATGGCCTGCTCGGGCTTGCCCTCGTCGCGGGTGAGCTGCTCGGCGAGCGCCCGCTCCTTCTCGACCGTCTCGGCCGGGATCTCCTCGCGGCCGAGGTACTTGGGCGCCATCGCCGCGATCTGCTGGGCGACGTCCTTGGCGACCTCGGGGTTCTCCTTGTCCAGCTCGACCAGCACGCCGGTGGTCGGCGGCAGGGACGGGTCGGACTTGTGCAGGTAGCTGGCCACGTAGGCGCCCTGGAAGTGGGCGAAGCGGCGCAGCTCCAGCTTCTCGCCGATCTTGGCGCTGTTCTCCTCGATCAGGGCCTGGACGGTCGTACCGGCCTCGATCTCGGCGCCGAGCAGCCCCGCCGCGTCCGCCGCGCCGCTGCCCGCCGCGAACTCGACCAGCCGGTCCGCCAGCTCGATGAACTGGGCGTTCTTGGCGACGAAGTCGGTCTCGCAGTTCAGCTCCAGCAGCGCGCCGTCGCCCGAGCCGTTGAAGTGCTCGGCGACCAGGCCGTTGGCCGCGGTGCGCTCGGCGCGCTTGCCGACGTCCTTGGCGCCCTTGAGGCGCAGCAGCTCGGTGGCCTTCTCGAAGTCGCCGTCCGCCTCGGTGAGGGCGTTCTTTACGGCCATCATGCCGGAGCCGGTCAGCTCGCGAAGCCGCTTGACGTCAGCGGCGGTGAAGTTCGCCATCGCTCTCTTCGCTTCTCTCGTCGTTGGTCGTGGACCCGCGACGGTCCCGGCGGCGTCCTCGCGACGCCGCCGGGACCGGGGATCAAGCCTGCTGGCCCTCGGCGGGGGTCTCGGCCGGAGCCTCGGTGCCCTCCGCCGCCTCGGCGGGAGCCTCGGCCGGGGCCTCGGCCTCGGCGGACGCCTCCGGGGCCTCGGCGGGGGCCTCAGTGGTCTCGGCGGAGGCCTCGGGGGCCTCGGCGGGCGCCTCAGGAGTCTCGGCGGAGGCCTCAGGGGTCTCGGCGGAGGCCTCGGCGGGCTCCTCGGCCGGAGCGGCGGCGGCCTCGGCCTGCTTGTTCTCCAGCAGCTCGCGCTCCCACTCGGCCAGCGGCTCGGCGGCACCGGAGGCGGCGCCCTCGGCGGGCTTCTCGTCGCCGCCGGACGCGGCGCCCGCGCGCGCGAGGAGGCCGTCGGCCACGGAGTCGGCGACCACACGGGTCAGCAGGCTGACGCTGCGGATGGCGTCGTCGTTGCCCGGGACCGGGTAGTCGACCTCGTCGGGGTCGCAGTTGGTGTCGAGGATCGCCACGACCGGGATGCCGAGCTTCTTGGCCTCGTTGACCGCGATGTGCTCCTTCTTGGTGTCCACGATCCAGATGGCGCTCGGGACCTTCGCCATGTCGCGGATACCGCCGAGGGTGCGCTCCAGCTTGTCCTTCTCGCGGCGCAGGCCGAGCAGCTCCTTCTTGGTCATCCCGGAGCCGGCCACGTCGTCGTAGTTGATCTCCTCCAGCTCCTTGAGCCGGGTGAGCCGCTTGTGGACGGTGGAGAAGTTGGTCAGCATGCCGCCCAGCCAGCGCTGGTTCACGTAGGGCATGCCGACGCGGGTGGCCTGCTCGGCGATGGACTCCTGGGCCTGCTTCTTGGTGCCGACGAACAGGATCGTGCCGCCGTGGGCGACCGTGGCCTTGACGAACTCGTAGGCGCGGTCGATGTAGGACAGCGACTGCTGCAGGTCGATGATGTAGATGCCGTTGCGCTCGGTGAGGATGAAGCGCTTCATCTTCGGGTTCCACCGGCGGGTCTGGTGGCCGAAGTGGACGCCGCTCTCCAGGAGCTGCCGCATGGTGACGACGGGTGCCATTGCCCGTGTTCTCCTTCTCTGGCCCTGACGGGCCGCATTTGGTTGTCTCCCTGCGCCCGGGCATCGCCCCACCGTCGCCGGAGCGACGGACCGAGGGGCGGCGCCCCACCATGTGTCTTCGGTGGCATGCGGACGCGTGAAATCAGCCGCCGGGATGACCCCGTACGGCTGTGATCCGGAACGTTCCCCGGATCCGTGACCTCTCCGCTCGCTCGGAGCGGCTTCCCGCCTCCCCGCCGGACGGCGGATCGGCGACGGCCTGGCCCTGGCCGGTGTCCTTCCGGGCACGACTACAGATTATCAGGGCGCGGACGCGCCCGTGAATCAACGGACCGAGCGGTTATCCACAGTTCGCGCACCTCCTCGACGGAGCGGTCCGCCGGGCGGCAGGCTCGCTGCCATGACGTTGCTCACACTGCTCCTCACCTGCGTGATCACCGCCGGATCCCCCGGGGTGAACGCCTGGCGATGGCCCTTGGGGCCGCCCGCTCCGCGGGTGCTGCGCGCCTTCTCCCCGCCGGCCGCCCCGTGGGGCCCCGGCCACCGCGGGGTCGACCTCGCGGCACGTCCCGGCGAGCCGGTCTACGCCGCCGGTGCCGGGCGCGTGTCCTACGCCGGGCACCTGGCCGGACGAGGCGTCGTCGCCGTCGACCATGGGCCGCTGCGCACGACGTACCTGCCCGTCCGCCCCAGCGTCCATGCCGGACGCCAGGTGGCCATGGGCTCACCGATCGGCGTCCTCGAGGGCGGCCGCTCCCACTGCCCGGTCTCCTGCCTGCACTGGGGCCTGCGCAAGGGGCGCGTCTACCTGGATCCGCTGAGCCTGGTCAGGCGGGACGTGCGGCTCCTCCCGCGGTGGCCGCACGCGACGCCGTCCCGGGAGCACGAACACCACGCCCCGCCCGAGCGGCCGCCTGAACCGAGCATGACCCTCCGGGACGCGACGACGGCCACCGGAGGCGCCGTCACGGGCCTGCTCCTCGCCTACTCCCTGTCGTTCGCCTGGCGCCGCACCCGGACCCGCGTCCGCGCCCGCCGTCCGCCGCCCGGTGTGATCGACCTGGCCCACGAGCGCCGCCTACGCCGCACCCCACAACGCCGCCAGGAACACACGTAACGACCCCCGCCCGGCCCGACGCCCCGCCCTGCACGCCGGGACCTCGCCCCGCATGCTTGGGCCGCCCGGCATGCCGGGGCCTCCCCTTGCATCCAGAGGCCTCACCCCCGCATGCCGGGGGCCTGCGCACGGGGTCCACGGCGGTTGGGAGGGGTGGCGGGGTTCAGGGGGCTTGGTCGTCTCGGGCGGCGCGGGGGTGGGCTTGGCGGTGGACCCGCTTGAGGCGTTCGGCCGAGACATGGGTGTAGAGCTGCGTGGTCTGCAGGGACGCGTGGCCGAGGATCTCCTGGACGCTGCGGAGGTCCGCGCCGCCCTCCAGCAGGTGCGTGGCGGCGGTGTGCCGGAGTCCGTGGGGGCTTAGATCGGGCATTTGACCCGCTTCGGAGATCCGGGAATGGACGATCCGGCGGGCGCTCGTCGGATGGAGGCGGCCGCCGCGGGCGCCGAGGAACAGCGCCGGGCCGCTGATCTCGGTCGCCACCGCCGGACGCCCCGCCCTGAGCCAGTCCTGGACGGCGCGCAAGGCCGGTTCGCCGACGGGGACGGTGCGCTCGCGGTCCCCCTTGCCGAGAACGCGTATCGTCCGGCGGCCGGTGTCCACATCGTCGATATCGAGCCCGCACAGTTCACTGACTCGTACGCCCGTCCCGTAGAGGACCTCTAGGACGGCCAGATCGCGCAGCCCCATGGGGCCTTCGGTGTCCATTGTGTCGAGAAGGCGCGCCGCATCGTCCTGATTGAGCACGCCGGGAAGGTCGCGGCGTTTCTTCGGCGTGCCCAGCAGAAGGCCGGGATCGTCCTGTAGAAGGCCGCGCCGGTGAAGGTGATGGGTGAACGCGCGTACCGCAGCCGTCCGGCGGGCGAGGGTGGCGCGCGCCCGCCCGAGGGCGTGTTGGCGGGCCAGCCAGGCGCGCAGGAGCGACACGTCCAGGTCGGCCGGGTCCGTCACCCCGACGTCGGCCGCGTAGGCGCTGAGGTCCGTCAGGTCTCCGAGGTAGGCGCGCAGCGTGTGCGGCGAGACGCCGCGTTCGGCGCGCAGGTGCCGCCCGAATTCCTCCACGGCCTCGTTCAGATCCACAGGGCCACGCTGCGGCACCCACCGTCCCGAAGCAAGCACCAAAAGACCGTTTTCGTCGAATCACCGCAAATGCCGAGGGGTTTTCCACAGAACGACGTTCGCCTATTCCGCGGATCACGGGTCGGGCAGCGTCGGAGGCCGGAGGTGAGGCACATGAACGCCCACATCGAACTGGGCCGGCGCGGAGAGGACGCGGCGGCCGCCTATCTGGCCGGGCTCGGCTGGAAGGTCCTCGACCGCAACTGGCGCTGCCCCGAAGGGGAGCTCGACATCGTGGCCCACGACGGCCGCGCCCACGTCGTCTGCGAGGTGAAGACGCGCCGCTCGGCGCTGTTCGGCGACCCGCTGGAGGCGATCACCACGGCCAAGTCCGCGCGGTTACGGCGGCTGGCCTGGCGGTGGGCCGCCGCGCACGGCGTCAGCGGCACCGCCGTCCGGGTGGACGTGCTCGGCCTGGTCGTCGCAGGGGACGGCTTCTCGATCGATCACCTGAAGGAGGTGTGCTGAATGACGCTCGCCAAGACCCGTTCGGTCTCCCTGGTCGGGATGGACGGCTTCGTCGTGGACGTCGAGGCGGCCCTCACCAGCGGGGTGCCGGGCCTGCACCTGGTCGGGCTGCCCGACACCGCGCTCAGCGAGGCCCGCGACCGCGTCCGCGCGGCGGTCTTCAACTCCGGCGAGGACTGGCCCAATCGCCACGTGACCGTGTCGCTGTTCCCCGCGAGCATGCCGAAGAAAGGATCGATCTTCGATGTCGCCATTGCCGTCGCGCTGCTCGCCGCGGCCGAGGTCGTCCCCGCGCGGTCCTGCGCGGGGCTGGTGCTGATCGGCGAGCTCGGTCTCGACGGCCGGCTCCGGCCCATCCAGGGCGTGCTGCCGGCGGTGCTGGCCGCCGCGAACTACGGCTGCCGCACGGTCGTCGTGCCGCGGGCGAACGCCGCCGAGGCGGAGCTGGTGCCGGGCGTGGACGTGGTCTCCGCGGCGACGCTGCGCGGCCTGCTGTGCATCCTGCGGGACGAGCCGCCGCCCATCGAGGAGACCGAGCCCGACGACGCCTCGGTGGCGGTGGACAGGCCGGCGCTCCGTCGGTCCGACGCCCCCGCCGATCTCGACCTGGCCGACGTCCGGGGCCAGGCGGAGGCCAGGCGGGCCCTGGAGATCAGCGCCGCGGGCGGCCACCATCTCTACTTCAGCGGCCCACCGGGCTGCGGCAAGACCATGCTGGCCGAGCGGCTGCCGACGCTGATGCCGCCGCTGGAGCCCGACTCCGCACTTGAGGTCACCGCCATCCACTCCGTCGCGGGGACGCTCCCGCCCGGCCAGCCGCTGATCACCCAGCCCCCGTTCCACGCGCCGCACCACACCGCCAGCCGGGCGTCCATGGTCGGCGGCGGATCGGGCCGGGTGCTGCAACCGGGCGCCGTCTCGCTCGCCCACCGCGGGATCCTCTTCCTGGACGAGGCGCCCGAGTTCATGGCGGGCACCCTCGACGCCCTCCGCCAGCCGCTCGAGGCGGGCGAGGTGCGGATCAGCCGGGCCGAGGGCACAGCTCGCTTCCCCGCGCGTTTCACCCTCGTCCTCGCGGCCAATCCATGCCCCTGCGCGGCGGCCAAGCAGGTCGACTGCTCCTGCGCCCCCGGGGTGCGCCGCAAGTACGGCACCCGGGTCACCGGGCCGCTCCTCGATCGCATCGACCTCAAGCTGGAGCTGGCGCCCGCGACCAGGGCCGAGCTGCGGTACGACCTGGAGTTCGCCGAAGCCAGCAAGGTGGTCGCCGAGCGCGTAATGCTCGCCAGGGAGCGGACCATGAAACGCCTGACCGGCACCCCGTGGAGATCGAACTCCGAGATCCCAGGGCCAGAGCTGCGCCGCCGCTTCACCCCGGGCCAGGACGCAATGCGCATGGCGGACGAGTCGCTGCAACGGGGCATCCTCAGCGCACGCGGCCTCGACCGCGTGCTGCGCGTCGCGTGGACGATCGCCGACCTCTCCGGCCACGACGAGCCCGAGGCGGACGACATCGGCGGCGCCCTGGCGCTCTGGCACGCGGGGCGGTCATGACCATGAGCCCCATGACGCCGGAGCGGACCGCCCGCGCCACGCTCACGGCCGTCGCGGAGCCCGGGGACGCGTTCCTCAACCGCCTCATCGGCCACTGCGGCCCCGAGGGGGCGCTCGACGCGATCCGCTCCGAAACCGTCCCGCCCGACCTGCCCGCCGCTCCGAAGGAGGTCCAGCGGCTGGAGCACTGGCGCATCCGGCTGGCCGCCGCCGAGCCCGACCGGGATCTGACCGTCTGCGCGCAGTTCGGCGGGCGCCTCGTCTGCCCGGGAGAGCCGGAATGGCCCACCACCCTGGACGACCTCGGCGGCGAGCGCCCCTACGCGCTCTGGCTCCGCGGCCCCGAGGACCTGCGGCACGCCTGCCTGCGGTCGGTCGCCATGGTCGGCTCCCGCGCCGCCTCCCCGTACGGGCGGCGGATGGCCTCCGACTTCGCCTCCGAACTCGCCGACGACGGCTGGACGGTGGTCTCCGGCGGCGCGCTCGGCATCGACGCCGCCGCCCATCGCGGCTCCCTCGCCGCCGACGGGCGCACGGTCGCGGTTCTCGCCAACGGCGTGGACGTCCCCTACCCGGCCTCCAACGAGGGCATGTTCGCCGAGATGGCGCGCCGGTCCCTGCTGGTGAGCGAGTCGCCGCCGGGCACCCACCCGCACCGGCTGCGCTTCCTGGTCCGCAACCGGGTGATCGCCGCCCTGTCCCGCGGCTCGGTGATCGTCGAGGCGGAGGCGCGCAGCGGCGCGCTCAACACCGCCGCGTGGGCGCGCCGGCTCGGCCGCGTCGTGATGGCGATGCCGGGGCCGGTCACCTCCAGGTCATCGGTCGGCTGCCATCAGCTGCTGCGGCAGGAGGGCACCGTCCTTGTCAGCCGCACCGAGGAGATCGTCGAGGCCGTCGGCCGGCTGGGCGCCGACCTGGCCCCGCCGCCGCGGACGCCCGTCCTCCCCCGCGACCGGCTGGAACCGGTCACCCGCGCCGTCCTGGAGGCCTTCCCCGCACGGGGCATTACCGGCCCGGCCGCCCTGGCCGCCAAAGCCGGGATGGACCTGACCGCCGTCAACGCCAAGCTCGGGCTGCTGGCGGCGTCCGGCTTCATCGAGCGCGCCCCCAGCGGCTGGCGGCTCGCCAGATCCGCCAAGTCACCCCATTGATCTGCGAAACCCCGGTGAACAGGAGCGGACATGCCCGAAACCGAACACCGCGCGACTCCCCCACGACCGCGGCAACGGAGACCGCACCCAACGATCTCGTCCCGAGGGCCGCCCGCGGGCGGCCGGGCATCACTGATCGGAGGGGAGTTCGAATTCGCTCTTCGCCAGTTCCTCGATGTTGACGTCCTTGAACGTGACGACACGCACGTTCTTGACGAAGCGGGCAGGGCGGTACATGTCCCAGACCCAGGCGTCCTGCATCGTGACCTCGAAGAACGTCTCGCCGTTGTCGGCGCCCCGCACCTGCAGGTCGACCGAGTTGGTGAGGTAGAACCGGCGCTCGGTCTCGACGACGTAGGTGAAGAGCCCGACGACGTCGCGGTACTCGCGATAGAGCTGCAGCTCCATCTCGGTCTCGTACTTCTCGAGATCCTCGGCGCTCACACGCGTGCCCCTTCCGTACGGCCCTCGCCGGGGACCTCCCCTTCGGTCTTCTCCCCCAAGGCCACTTCCCCATTGTTACGCAAGGCACGCCCGACATTGACGTAGGAGAACCGATGCTCCGGACAGGGCCCGTGCTCGGCCAGGGCCGCGCCGTGCGCGCGGGTCACGTATCCCTTGTGCACGTCGAAGCCGTACTCGGGGTAGCGCCGGTGGAGATCCACCATGATGCGGTCCCTGGTGACCTTCGCGACGATGGAGGCGGCCGCCACGCACGCGGCGACCTGGTCGCCCTTGATCACCGCCAGCCCCGGAGCCTCCAGCCCCGGCACCGGGAAGCCGTCGCTGAGCACATAGGCGGGGCGGGTGTCCAGGGCCGCCAGGGCCCGCCGCATCCCGGCGACGTTGCAGCGGTGCAGCCCGATCCGGTCGATGTCATGGCAGGGAATGATCACCGCGCTCCACGCGCGGGCCCGCCGGGTGATCTCGGCGTACAGCTCCTCCCGGCGCGCCGGGGTCAGCATCTTCGAGTCGGTGAGCCCCTCGATGCGGCCGCCCCGTCCGCCCTGAAGGATCACGGCGCCGACGACCAGCGGCCCCGCGCAGGCTCCGCGGCCTGCCTCGTCGACGCCCGCCACGGGGCTGAAACCGGCGTGCTCCAACGCGCGCTCGTAGGCGTGGAGGCCCGCGTCACGGCGCGGCGTGAAGCGAAGCGGACGACCCTTCATGCCCCGCAGCGTACGTCCCCACAACGCCCCGCCGCTCCCCGAACCCCACTCTTCCGGGCATGCGCGCAGGTGGCCGGGTCACCTGCGCCGGCGTCTGCGGCGGAGGTAGGCGATGGGAAGGGTGCCGACGACGCCCAGGGCCACGGGGGTCTCCGGGGCGGCCATGGAGGCGGTCTTGAAGCCCGCCTGTTTGAAGGTGTCCGGGATCGGGAGCGAGTCGATGCGGTTCAGCGGCCAGACGATGACGAAGGCGCGGCCGATGACGCGGTCGGTGGGGATGGTGCCGCCGCCGGGGTCGCCGCGGTGCGAGCGGGAGTCGTAGGACAGGTCCCGGTGGTCGCCCATGACCCAGAGCTGGCCCTTCCGCACGTAGGCGTCGAAGGGCTCGTTGGACGGCTTGTTCTGCTCGTGGGTCACCGGGTCGGTGTAGAGGTAGGACTTCTCCTCCAGCGGGACGCCGTTGACGGTGACGCGGCCCTGGGTGTCGCAGCAGTGCACGTGGTCGCCGGGGACGCCGATGACGCGCTTGATGTAGTCCTTCTCGTTCGGCGCCACGCCGAAGGCGGTGCCGACGGCGCGCAGCGCCTTGGAGAAGGGGTTCGTCGGCTTGGAGATGTGGGTCTCGGGGTCCCACGAGTCGAGGCCGTTGAAGACGACGACGTCGCCGCGGCGGATGTCGCGCGTGTGGTAGACGATCTTGTTGACGAGGACCCGGTCGCCGATCTGGAGGGTGTTCTCCATGGACCCGGACGGGATGTAGAACGCCTGCACCGCGAACGCCTTGATGACGAGGGCGAGGACGACCGCGACGACGATCAGGATGGGCAGTTCCTTCCAGAACGACCCCTGCTTCTTCTTTTTCTCCTTGCCGTCGTCCTCGGCGGAGTCGTCGTCGGCCGTCTCCTCTGCGGAGGTCACGGTCTCCTCTTCATCGGGCACCGCGCCCTCGGCTTCGGATCGCACGTCTCTCCGATCGTCCTCTTCTGCCATCAGAGACAAAGCCTAGCGGCGGCGGGCCCCGCGCACCGGTCGGCTGGGCGTGTCGCCCTGTGGCCCTACCGTCGTACCCGCCCGAAACGGGCAACGCCCCGGGCACCGCGGCGGGTTCCCGGGGCGTCGGCTGACACCGCGCGATCAGAAGTCGCGCTTCTCCTTGATGCGGGCGGCCTTGCCCCGCAGGTTGCGCAGGTAGTAGAGCTTGGCGCGGCGCACGTCACCGCGGGTGACGACCTCGATCTTGTCGATCGACGGGCTGTTCAGCGGGAACGTCCGCTCGACGCCGACGCTGTAGCTGACCTTGCGGACGGTGAAGGTCTCGCGGGCGCCGCCGCCCTGCCGCCGGATCACCACGCCCTGGAAGACCTGGATACGGCTCCGGTTGCCTTCGGTGACGCGCACGTGCACCTTCAGCGTGTCGCCCGGACGGAAGTCCGGGACGTCGGCGCGCATGGCGGCCTTCTCGATCTCCTGGATCAGGGTGTGCATCGCAGCGGTTCCTCTGGGTCGAACGCGGGCGTCGAGAGGCCCCATGGGACATGGGTGGGGGCGTCGCGCCGCGGAGAGTGGTCTTCGTGCCGCGCGTACGAGCGCACGGACGCCTCAGTCTGCCATATCTTCGGCGTCAACCGGAAAACCGGCCTCCCGCAGCACCCGGCGATCATGCTCGTCGAGGACGCTGGACGCCAGGCGCGGCAGCAGTTCGGGACGGTGCCGGGCGGTGCGGCGCAGCGCCTCGTCGCGGCGCCAGCGGGCGATCGCGCCGTGGTGGCCGGACAGCAGGACGTCCGGGACGGCGCGGTCCCGCCAGACGGGCGGCTTGGTGTAGACGGGGCCTTCCAGCAGGGATTCCATCGCGCCGGGGGCGAAGGAGTCGTCGGCGACGGAGTCGGCGTTGCCGAGGACGCCCGGCAGCAGCCGCCCGACCGCCTCGACCATGACCAGCACGGCGACCTCGCCGCCGGCGAGGACGAAGTCGCCGAGGCTGACCTCGTCCACGGGCATGCGGGCGCGGGCCTCCTCGGCGACGCGGGAGTCGATGCCCTCGTAGCGGCCGCAGGCGAACAGCAGCCACGGCTCGGCGGCGTACTCCCCGGCGAGCGCCTGGGTGAACGGCCGGCCGCTGGGCGTCGGGATGACCAGGCGGGGCGCCGAGCCGGGTGGCGCGATGGCGTCGAGTGCCTCACCCCAGGGTTCGGGTTTCATCACCATGCCGGGACCCCCGCCGTACGGGGTGTCGTCCACCGTGCGGTGCCGGTCGTGCGTCCAGCCGCGCAGGTCGTGCACGTGGACGTCGAGCAGCCCGGCGCGGCGCGCCTTGCCCAGCAGGGAGATCTCCAGGGGGGCGAAGTACTCCGGGAAGATCGTGACGATGTCGAGTTTCATGATCCGTCGAGCAGTCCGGGGGGCGGGTCGATCACGAGCCGGCCTCCGGGGACGTCCACCTCGGGGACGAGCGCGGCGACGAACGGGACGAGCGTCTCGCCGCCGGGGCCGCGGACGACCAGCAGGTCCTGGCCGTGGTGCAGAATGTCGGCGACCTCGCCGACCTCGGCGCCGCCGGCGGTGACGACGGCGAGCCCGATCAGCTGCTGGTCGTGGTACTCGTCCGGGTCGGCGGACGGGGGGATGTCACCGGAGTCGACGACCAGCCAGGTGCCGCGGAGGTCCTCCGCGGCATCGCGGTCGTCGACTCCGGAGAAGCGCAGGAGCAGGCGCCCCGAGTGCCACCGGGCGCGCTCGACGGTGAGCGGGCCGGCGGACGCGGGATCGGTCGCGATCCGCGCGCCGGCGGCGAATCGGCCGTCGGGATCATCGGTGCGGACGTCGATGGTGACCTCACCGCGGATCCCGTGCGGGCGTCCGATCCGCCCGACGGCGAGCGGCTCGCTCATCGGCCCCGCCGGACCCGGCCGCCCCGGAAGGAGGCGGCGAAGGGGCCGGGGAGAGCGACGAGCCGCAGGCCCGCCGGCGAGCCGCCCTCGGCGGTGGCCGCCGAGACGGCCGCCGCCGAGGCGAGCGGGCCCCGGCATACGCGATGCCAGGGGCTCACTCAGCGGACCTCGTTGACGTCGAGCAGGTCCACGCGCACGTAACGGCCCCCGGAGAGGGCGCTGATCACGGTGCGCAGGGCCTTGGCGGTACGACCGCTGCGGCCGATGACCTTACCGAGGTCCTCGGGGTGCACGCGCACCTCCAGGACCCGGCCGCCCCTGATCCGGCGGGCGCGGACCCGGACGTCGTCCGGGTTCTCCACGATCCCGCGGACCAGGTGCTCGAGCGCTTCTTCGAGCACGTCAGCCCTCGCTCTTGGCTTCGTCGGTCTCGGTGGCCTTCGCCTCGGACTTCCTCGGCTCGGCCTTCTTCTTGGCGCGGGTGGCGGTGCCCTCGGCGGCGTCGTCGCCCATGGACTCCTTGACGGCGGCCTCGAAGGCGGCCTTCCGGTCGGCCTTGGGCTCGGCGACCCTGAGGGTGCCCTCGGCACCGGGCTCGCCCTTGAACTTCTGCCAGTCGCCGGTGATCTTCAGCAGGTTGAGCACGGGCTCGGTCGGCTGCGCGCCGACGCCGAGCCAGTACTGCGCGCGCTCGGAGTCGATCTGGATGAGCGACGGCTCCTGCTTGGGCTGGTAGAGCCCGATCTCCTCGATGGCCCGCCCGTCACGCTTGGTGCGGGCGTCGGCGACGACGATCCGGTACTGCGGGTTCCGGATCTTCCCCAGACGCTTGAGCTTGATCTTGACTGCCACGGGTGTGGTGTACTCCAGACTTCATTACGGGGTGGGCGGCCCGTGCCAGGTGGGGAACACCGGCTCACCGCCGCCCGATGGACTCCGGCCGCGCAGGACGAGAGAGGGCGCCTCGCGAGTCCGGGTTTCCAGCCTGTCATTCTGCCAGATCGACACCGTGAACGCGCAATCGGCGGACGCCGTGTTGCCCGCCCGACCACGCCTTCTCCCGGCCCCGCGCACGGAGGTCGCGGTACCAAGGCGCCGCGACCTCCGTGCGCAAGCGGGCCGTCGCCGCGCTCCATGGCGCTGCCCGCCGTTCCCGTCCCTCGCGCGAAGGTTCGCGGCGCGCGGGGGCCGGGTTACTTGTTCTTGCGGTTTTGGAGTTTGCCCAGGTCGGGCATCTGGAAGCCGGGCGGGAGCTGGCCGCCGAGGCCCGGGGGCAGGCCGCCGCCGGGGCCGCCGAGGCCGGGCGGCAGGCCCTTCGGCATGCCGTCGGCCGCGGGCTGCTGCTCCTGCGGTTGCTTGCCGCCGCCGGCGCGCTTGCGCGGGTCGCCGCTGCGCTGCTTGCCCTTCTTGTTCTTGGCCTTGGCCGCCTTGGCGGCCTTGCGGCGGCCGCCGGGCATGCCGGGCAGCCCCATGCCGCCGGCCATCTGCCGCATCATCTTCTGCGCGTCGAAGAACCGGGTGACCAGGCTGTTGACCTCGCCGACGGAGACGCCGGAGCCCTTGGCGATGCGGGCCCGCCGGGAACCGTTGATGACCTTCGGCTCGGAGCGCTCCTGCGGGGTCATGGAGCGGATGATCGCGGCGATCCGGTCCAGGTCCTTGTCGTCGATCTGGCTGATCTGGTCGCGGACCTGCCCCATGCCGGGCATCATCCCGAGCAGGTTGCCGATCGGCCCGAGCTTGCGGATCATCATCATCTGCTCGAGGAAGTCCTCGAGGGTGAAGTCCTCGCCCGAGGCGAACTTGCTGCTCATCCGCTCGGCCTGCTCGGCGTCGAACGCCTGCTCGGCCTGCTCGATCAGGGTGAGGATGTCGCCCATGTCGAGGATCCGGCCGGCCATCCGGTCCGGGTGGAAGACGCTGAAGTCCTCCAGCTTCTCGCCGGTCGAGGCGAACATGATCGGACGCCCGGTGATGTGCCGCACCGACAGGGCGGCGCCGCCGCGGGCGTCGCCGTCGAGCTTGGTGAGCACGACGCCGTCGAAGCCGACGCCGTCCACGAACGCCTGGGCGGTGTTGACGGCGTCCTGGCCGACCATGGCGTCGACGACGAACAGGACGTCGTCGGGCTGGACGGCGTCGCGGATGTCGATGGCCTGCTGCATCATCTCGGCGTCGATGCCGAGCCGGCCGGCGGTGTCGATGACGACGACGTCGTGCAGGGCGTGCCGGGCCTGGTCGAGGGAGCGGCGCGCCACGTCCACGGGGTCGCCGACGCCGCTGCCGGGCTCCGGCGCGAACACCGGGACGCCGGCGCGCTCGCCGACGACCTGGAGCTGCTGGACGGCGTTCGGGCGCTGCAGGTCGGCCGCGACGAGCATCGGCGTGTGGCCCTCGGCCTTGAGGTGCCGGGCCAGCTTGCCGGCCAGGGTGGTCTTGCCCGCGCCCTGCAGGCCGGCCAGCATGATCACGGTCGGCGGGGTCTTGGCGAACCGGATGCGCCGGGTCTCGCCGCCGAGGATGTTGATGAGCTCCTCGTTGACGATCTTGACGACCTGCTGCGCCGGGTTCAGCGCCTGCGAGACCTCCGCGCCGCGCGCCCGCTCCTTGACCTGCGCGATGAAGTCCTTGACCACGGGCAGCGCGACGTCTGCCTCGAGCAGCGCGATGCGGATCTCGCGGGCCGTCGCGTTGATGTCGGCCTCGGAGAGCCGGCCCTTGCTGCGCAGCGACGAGAAGACCGTCGTCAACCGGTCGGAGAGCGTCTCGAACACGTGTCTGGACCGTCCTTGGAAAGCTTCAGGGATCGCCTATCAGCGTATAGGGTCGCGGGCCGGTCCCCGCCCGCTCGCGCCGATCCCCTCCCCCGGCACCCCGGCGACACCGGCGCCGCCCCGCGGGGACGGCCCTCGCAAGAGGGTCAGCCGAGCGCGTCCAGGACGCGTTCGCGGACCGCGGAGAGCGCGGCGGAGTCGGTGATCGGGGCGCCGGCGCCGTCCACGACGTAGAAGACGTCCACGGCCTCGGCGCCCAGCGTGTCGACCTGGGCGGCGCGGATGTGCAGGCCGCAGGCGCCGAGGGCCTGGCCGATCCGCCACAGCAGGCCGGGCCGGTCGTGCGCGCGGACCTCGACGACGGTGGCGGTGTCGGACGCGTCCTCCACGATCATGACGCGCGGCGGCGGGACGGCGGCGCCGGGCCGGATCCGGACGGAGCGGGCGCGGCGGTCGAGCCGGTCGGCGACGTCGAGCCGGTCGGCGAGCATCCGGCGCAGGTCGGCCTCGAGGGCCGCCGGGTCGGGCGGCGTGCCGTACTCGGGGACGGCGGTGAAGTCGAGGACGGCGGTGTCCGCGCCGGTGGCCGGGGACGAGACGGTGTGCGCGGTGCGGACGGCGAGGCGGTGCAGGGCGAGGACCCCGGCGGCGCGCCAGAGCAGCCCGGCGCGGTCGGGGGCGGCGACGGTGATCCGGGACCCGGTGACGCGGACGGCGGCGCCGTCGTGGCGGACGAGCGCGAGCCGGTCGGCGCCGAGCGCGGGCGGGGGCTGCGGGTTGCCGCCCGACAGCGCGGCGGCGGCGCGGCGGGCGAGTTCGGCGACGAGGCGGGCTTTCCACGGCCCCCAGGCGGCGGGGCCGGTGGCGTTGCCGTCGGCGACCGCGAGGGCGGCGAGCAGTTCGAGGATCTCGCGTCCGCGGCCGGGGACCTCGGAGACGGCGGCGGTGACGGTCTCGATGGTGACGGGGTCGTCGAGGTCGCGCCGGGTGGCGGTCTCGGGCAGCAGCAGGTGGTGCCGGACGAAGGTCTCCAGGACCTGGACGTCGCCGCCGGGGAAGCCGAGTCGCGCGCCGAGGTCGCGGGCGAGCGCGGCGCCGGCGGTGGAGTGGTCGCCGGGCCGGCCCTTGCCGATGTCGTGCAGCAGCGCGCCGACGAGCAGCAGGTCGGGGCGGGCGACCTCGCGGGTGAGGGCGGCGGCGCCGGCGGCGGTCTCCACGAGGTGCCGGTCGACGGTGAAGCGGTGCACGGGGTTGCGCTGCGGCCGGTTGCGGACGTGCTCCCAGTCGGGCAGCAGCCGGACGATCAGCCCGGCCTGGTCGAGGGCCTCCCACACGCCGATGGCGGGCGGCCCGGCGCCGAGGAGCGCGACCAGCGCGCCGCGGGCCTCGGGCGGCCAGGGCGCGGCCAAGTCGGAGGCCAAGCGGTCTTAGGAAGAA
>NZ_BAAAMR010000094.1:0-37675 GCF_039529375.1 Actinomadura napierensis | reverse complement strand
GCCGGCGAGCCCGCGCCGGTCCGCGCCGCCGGACAGCGCTTCCAGGCGCCGGTGCGCCGCGTCCCGGTCCCCGTTGAACGCCGCGACCAGCGCGAGCGCGGCGAGCTGCTCGGCGGCATGCCCGTGCTGCCCGGTCGCCCGCGCCAGCCGCAGCCCCTCGTGGCAGGCGGCGACCGGCACCGGCGGATGGCCGAGCAGCGTCTCGCACCGCGCCGCCGCCGCCAGCGCGTAGGACTCGGCGGGCGCGTCTCCGCGCAGCCGCCCGGACGCGACCGCCCCGGCCGCCAGGGCGCGCGCCCGCCCGTCCCCGAGGGCGAGAGCCGCGAGCGCCGCCCACGCCTGCGCGGCGGAGTCGTCTGCGGTCGTCTCGCCCAGCCGGACGGCGCGCCGGAGCAGTCCGGCGGCCTCGGCGTAGCGGCCGCGGAACGTCGCGGCCATCCCGGCGAGGTGCGCCCGCATCAGGTCGGCGCGCGGCGTCTCCGGCCCGCCCGGCAGGTTCGCCGCGCGCTCCGCGATCTCCGCGTACGCGGCGTGGTCGCCCGCGGCGTCCGCCGACGCGGCCGCCCACATGAGGGCCGACAGCGCCAGCCCGCCGTCGGTTCCGGCGAGCCGCTCGGCCGCGTCCCGCAGCATCGGCATCGCCGTGGCCGGGGACCCCGAGCCCGCCTCGATCTCGCCGCGCAGCAGCTCGGCGAGCCCGGCGCGGGTCCCGTCCTGGACCAGCGGCCGGATCTCCCGCAGCACGGCCCGCGCCCGGCGCGCCCGCCCGCCCGCCCAGGCGTCGCTGGCGGCGGCCAGCAGCCGGGCCGCGCGCGCGCCGCGCTCGGACGTCAGCGCGGCGGCGCGCTGCCACGCCCGCCACGAGTCGCCGTACCGGCCGGCCCGCCGGGACGCCGACGCCTCCTCCGCCAGCTCGCCGGCGATCCGGTCGTCGGCCTCGCCGGACAGCGCCGCCCGGTGCCAGATCCGCGACGGCCGCTGCCAGTCCTGCACGAGCAGCTGCGCGAGCAGCGCGTGCGCGGCGCGCCGCTCGGCCCGCTGCGCCTCCGCCCACAGCGACGTCCGGACGAGCCGGTCCCGCACGACGACCGCGTCGTCCCCGGCCACCGCGTGGTCGGCGAGCCGCAGCAGGCCCGACTCGCGCGCCGCCTCGATCTCGCGGGCGCCGATCCCGGCCGTCCGGACGGCCCGCGCCACCGTGGGCGCGCCGAGCCATTCGTCCGCCGCCACCATCAGCACGAGCCGCTGCGCCCCGGACGGGAGCCGCAGGTGGCGGCGCCGGTACAGGGTGCGCAGGACGCTGCCGGGCGGCAGCGCCCGGGGCGGCGCGGCGCCGCCGGACAGCTGCGCCGCGGTCAGCCCGCCGGCCAGTTCCCGCACGGCGAGCGCGCACCCGCTCGCCAGGTCGACGACCTCCTCGGCGAGCTCCGTGCCGAGCGCGTCGCCGACCGCGTCCTGCAGGATGCGCAGGCTCGCGTCCTCGTCCAGCGGCGGCAGCCGCAGGTGCGGGATGCCGGTGAGCGGGGCCGGCATGCGCGTGGCGAAGACGATCGCGAGCCGCTCGTCCTGGACGCGGCGCGCCGCGAAGGCCAGCGCGTCCAGCGTGACCCGGTCGAGCCACTGCGCGTCGTCCACCCGGCACAGCACCGGTTCGGCGCGGGCGGCGAGGTTCAGCAGCTCGCAGACCGCCGAGTACAGGACGAACGGCGCCGGGGCGGCGCCGCCGGTGAGGGGGGCCAGCGCCGTCCGGAAGGCCGGCGGCAGCTCCGCGACCAGGCCGGACAGGGGCCGCAGCAGCCGGTGCAGCCCCGCGTAGGGGACGTCCGCCTCCGCGGGGACGCCGATGGTCGAAAGCACGCGGAACCCCGCGGCGGCGTTGCGCGCGGCGGCGTCGAGCAGCGCCGTCTTGCCCATGCCGGCGTCGGCGACGATGGTCATCGCGCCGCCGTGCCCGTCCCGCGCCCGGCCGAGGAGCCCTTCGACGGCCGCGACCTCCCGGTCGCGCCCGTACAGCCGATCGTGTCCAGAGAACACACCCATGGTCAGCAGATGAGCACGCGTCCGCCGGACGGTCCAGAGCGGCGTTCTGTTTCGGGGCGGCGACGCAACGGGAACGGGCCGCGGTTGTGCACCGGCACAGTGCGGGCGGGGAGCGGTGGTCCCAAAGTACCCGCGGTGGCACGATGAGCCCCCCTGCATTGTGCCGGAGGTGGCGGGCGATGACGGCAGGCCGGTCGGGAACCACGGAACACGCGGACGCCGGAAGCGGCGAGGCCCTCCGCGGGGACCCCGCCCACGAGCAGGCGCGGCGCGACCCCGTCCACCGGGACCCGGGCCGCGCGGACGACGACCGGGCGATCCTGCGCAAGGCGGTGCTGCGGCTGACCGACCGGCTGCCCGACCTCGCCGACCGGCTCGCCGCCGAGATCCTCTCCGGCGACGACGGCGACCGCTCCGAGCAGTTGCGCGGCGACCTGTCGGAGGTCTGCCGGACCGGGCTCGGGCACGGCTTCGAGGCGATCCTCGACCCCGGCCGGGGCCGCGCCGACCTGGACTGGGCGCGCCGGCTCGGCCGGCGCCGCGCGCACCAGGGCCAGCCGCTGGACCAGCTGCTGCGCTCCTACCGGCTGGCCGGGCGGGTGTTCTGGGAGGCCGTCGTCGAGGTCGTCGGCCGGCACGACCCCGGCAACGTGCCCGCGCTCGTCCGGCAGGCGACCCGCACCTGGGACACCATCGACGAGCAGTCCGGCGCCGCCGCCGCGGCCTACCACCAGACCGAGCTGTCGCTGGCCCGGCGCAGCGAGGAGCGCGTCCAGGCGATCGTGGACGCGCTGCTGGACGGGCAGGGCGCGGACGGCGGCCTGCTCGCCACCGCCGCGTCCGTGCTCGGGCTGCCGGCCGCCGGCCGCTACGCGGTGGTCATGCTCGGCGCCGAGGGCGGTTTCGCCGGCGGGTTCGCGCGCGAGTTCTCCGGCGGCCGCGACCGGCGCCCGGGCGACATCGGCGGGATGCGGTTCATCTGGCGGCTGCGCGCCGACGCGCAGGTCGCGCTCGTCGCGCTCGGCGCCGCGGAGCTGGACGACCTCGTCGACGCCGTCCGCCCCTACGCCCAGGCGCACGCCGGCGTCAGCCCCGTCGTGCACACCCTCGCCGAGCTCGGCGGCGCGCGCTGGCTGGCCGAGCTGGCGCTGCGGACCTGCCGCGGCTCCGGCCGGCAGATCGCCCGCCTCGACCGGCGCCTCCCCGACGCGCTGGTGCTGTCGCAGCCGCGGCTGGCCGGCCGGCTCGGCGACGTCGCGCTCGGCGGCCTGACCGGCGTGGACCCCGCCTTCCGGGACGTCCTGCTCGCCACCCTCACCATCTGGCTGGACTGCGACGGCTCCGCCGCCCGCGCCGCCGACCGGCTGTTCTGCCACCGCAACACCGTCCTCAACCGGCTCCGCAAGGTCGAGCAGCTCACCGGCCGGACGCTCGCCCATCCCCGCGACCTGGTCGAGATCGCGCTCGCCCTCAGCGCCGTCCGGCTGCACGGCCCGGCCCCGGCCGAGCGGCGCGACGCCTCGGGTTGACCGGTGACCGGCTAACCGGTGACCACGGCGCGGACCAGGCGGAAGTAGTCGAAGGGACGCAGCGCGTCGGTCCGCCGCCACGCCTCGGGCGGGACGGCCCGTTCCAGGGAAAGGTTCTCGACGACGTCGAGGCCGTGGTCCTTGAGCAGGGCGTTCACCTCGTCCGGCGCGAACCACGTCCGGGACGGCTCGCCCGCGTCGCGGACGACCCGCGCGGCGATCTCGGCGTAGGCGTCGCCCTCGGCGTCGCGCAGGCCGGGCGGCAGCGCGTAGTCCATGACCAGTTCGGTGCCGGGCGCGAGGCGGCCGATCTCGGCGAGCGTGCCGGCGACGGCGTCGCGGGTGAGGAAGTAGGCGACGCCGAGCCAGCTCACCAGTGCCGGGCGGGCGGTGTCGAGACCCGCCCCGGCCAGCGGCCGGACCGGGCCGCCGCGGCCGACAGCGCGGTGCGGCTGGGCTGTCCTTCGTCCATCGAGCCTGCCCTCCTCCCGGCTCCGGTGTGCCCGGAGCACTCGAGAAAGGCAGCCTATTCGGCGATAACGCCATCATGGCAGTCGCAAATAAATTCCCCATATACGTCCTGTCAAGATCTCGCGGCATTCTTTTCGGTGCGTCTCCGGTGTTTATCCAGTGCGCTCGCGGGTGGGTTAACGCGGAGCTAACCCGGCGTTGTCGTCCGGCTGATGCGGTGGCGGCTAACTTGACGGTCGGACGAAGACCGGCTGCCTTAGGGGGAGGGCATGGGGCTCACCGGAGGCGGATTCATCGCGCTGCTGTTCCTGGCGGTCGCGGGCCTGTTCGCGTTCACCCTGTGGTGGTGGCCGCGGGGCGCGCGCTCGGGGCCCGGCGCCGTCGCCGCCAGGCTCGGGCTGCTGGCCGGCACGCAGGCCGTCACGCTGCTCGCCGTGCTCGCCGCGGTCAACGCGCACTTCGAGTTCTACTCCGGCTGGGACGACCTGTTCGCGACCAACGCGGCGCCCGCGCGGATCAAGCACGTGATGGCGAAGGCCGGCGGGCCGGTGAAGCAGATCGACACCGCCACGATCAAAAGGCTCGGCAGTGCCGCCGCCAAACGCGACGCCGCCGTATCCGGCGCGGTAGAGGAATATCGCTTCCAGGGTCAGGAAACGGGGCTGAACGCCGAATCCTTTGTGCTGCTTCCGCCGCAGTACTACCAGCCCGCGTACGCCCGGACGCGCTTTCCCGTGATCGTCGTACTGACCGGATATCCGGGGCATCCGACCGCGCTGCTGCACACCATGCGCTTTCCCGAACTGGTCAGGCAGGGGGAGCGGGCCGGGCTCCCGCCCGCGATCTACGTGCTGATGCGGCCGACGGAGGCGCCGCCGCGCGACACCGAGTGCGCGGACGTGCCCGGCGGGCCGCAGGTGGAGAGCTTCTTCGCCGCCGACGTGCCGCTGGCGATGTGGGCCCACTACCGGGTCGCCGCCGCCCGCACCGGCTGGGGGATCATGGGCGACTCCACCGGCGGGTTCTGCGCCGCCAAGCTCGCGATGAAGCACCCGGACCGCTATTCGGCCGCGGCGTCGCTGTCCGGATACTTCAACACGATCCAGGACATCACGACGGGCAAGCTGTTCGACGGGAACAAGGCCCTCCAGGACGAGAGCAACCTCCTGTGGCGCGAGAAGCACCTTCCCGCCCCGCCGATCTCGCTTCTCGTGGCGTCCTGCCGGGTCGGCGAGAAGACCTTCCCGGAGAACGAGCGGTTCATCGCCGGGATCCGCCCGCCCACGCGGGCCGACAGCCTGTTCCTGCCGTCCGGCGGCCACAACTACCGCACGTTCCGCCGCATGGTCCCCGCGACGCTCCGCTGGTTCGGCACCCACCTCAGGGCCGAGTGACGGCCGCGCGGTCCGGGCGCGGCGTCAGGCGCCGTCGTCGTCGGCGGCCTCGGGCGCGGGCTCGGACATGGGCTCGGACGCGGGCAGCAGCAGCGTGAAGATCGGCGGGGACGGCCGCCGCAGCACCAGCCGGCCGCCCTCCGCCTCCGCCAGGGCCCGCGCCAGCGCCAGCCCGATCCCGTGCCCGCCGTCCCCCACGCCGCCGGAGTGCCGGCGCGCGAAGATGTCCTCGGTCTCGGTGACGCCGGGCCCCTCGTCCGACACGTCGATGGCCAGGCCGCCGCCGATGTCGCTGGCCTCCACGGTGACCCGCCCCGCGCCGTGCGCCTGCGCGTTGTCCAGCAGCACCCCGAGGATCTGCCGCACCGCCGACGCCGAAGCGTGCACCTCCGGCAGCGGCCCCCGCGCCGCCACCTCCAGCGGACGGCCCGCGGGCGGCCGCAGCCGCAGCTCCTCCAGCAGCCCCGGCACGTCCAGCCGCTCCCGGTTCGGGGCCGCGTCCCGCGCCAGGCTCAGCAGGTCGCCGATGATGTCGCGCAGGTGCTCCCCGCGCCGCACCGCCGTCCGCACCGCCGCCTCCAGGTCCGCCCCGGGCCGCTCCAGCGCCGACTCCAGCCCGAGCAGCAGCCCGGTCAGCGGCGTCCGCAGCTGGTGCGACACGTCCGCGCTGAACGCCCGCTCCCGGTCCAGCATCGACCCGAGCCGGCGCGCCGTCACCTCCAGCGCCCGGCCCGCCTCGTCCGCCTCCAGCACCCCCGACGACCGCGCCCGCACGGTGAAGTCGCCGTCCCCGAGCGCCTGCGCCGCCGCCGTCAGCCGCTCCAGCGGGCGCGCCAGCCGCCGCGACTGGTACCGCGCCACGAACGCCGCCAGCCCGATGATGAGCAGCGCGAACGCCGCCATCACCCACCAGGCCCGCTCGATCCGCCGGGTGACGACCCGCTCCGGCATCCCGACCCGCGCCACGGACGTCACGCCCTCGTCCGACGGGATCGGCGCCGTCACCACCAGCCGGCCGTGCTCGTCGCGCTGGTGCAGCCGGCCGTCCCGCGCCTGCCGCGCCGCGCCCGAGTGCGGCGGGCCCTCCCCGGTCAGCAGGTTCCCGTCGATCCCGTAGATCCCCACCCGCAGCCGCTCGTTCAGGCCCTCCGGCAGCCGGATCGGACGCGGATGCCGCGCCTCGTCGTCCGGCGCCGTCGCCGCGACGCGGGTCGCGTCCCGCTCCAGCTTCGTCACCGCCTCGTTGCGGTACAGCCGCTGCACCGCCACCGCCAGCGGGATGATCAGCAGCGCCACCGCCACCGCGGTGATCCCCGCGATGGTGACCAGCAGCCTGCGCCGCAGCGGCGCCGTCCTCGGAACCGCGTCCACACTCGCCTCCCGCCCGGAGGATAGCCGCGGCCGGGACGCCCGGGCCCGCCGCGCGGCCGCGCCGCGCCAAGGTAAGCGAGGCCCTAACCCACCGCACAGCCGCCGCTGACGCGCCCCGGACTAGGTTGCGTGCTGACGCCGGCGTCGAGAGGGGGAGGCACGATCATGCGCAGGCTGCTCATCGGCGTACTGATCGTCACGGCGCTGGCCGGCGTCGGGCTCGGCCACGCGGTCCACGTCCACCGCGACTGCGCGGACGAGCCCGGCTCCCGGCTCGGCAAGGTCGTCGACGTCGTCACGGACGCCGTCACCGCGACCACCCGCGGCTCGTTCTGCGCGCCCCGGCGGCCCGGCGCCCGGACGACCGCCGTCCCCGCCCGCACGTGACCGCCCCCGTCCGTAACATCGGGACCATGGCCGGACCGTACGTGCTCGTCGTGGAGGACGACGAGGCCATCGGCAGCGAGCTCGCCGAGGCCCTCGCCGCCCACGGCTACGAGGCCGACTGGGCCGCCACCGGCGGCGACGCCCTCGACAGCGCGTCCCGCCGCGCCCCCGACCTCATCCTGCTGGACCTCGGGCTCCCCGACATCGAGGGCGTCACCCTCTGCCGGCGGCTCCGCACCGTCCTGCGCGACGCGGTGATCGTCGTACTCACTGCCCGCACCCAGGAGTTCGAGGTCGTCGTCGCGCTCGACGCCGGCGCCGACGACTACCTCACCAAGCCGTTCCGGCTCACCGAGCTGATGGCCCGGCTCCGCGCCCACCTGCGCCGCAGCAGCGCCGGACGCGCCGACGAGCGGTTCGTCACCGCCGGCCGCCTCTCCCTCGACCTCGCCGCCCGCCGCGCCAGCTACGCCGGCACCGAGATCGCGCTGCGCCCCAAGGAGTTCGACCTGCTCGCCCGGCTGGTGTCCAGCGCCGGCGAGGTCGTCACCCGCGAGGACCTCATCGACCAGGTCTGGGACACCAACTGGTTCGGCCCGACCAAGACCCTCGACGTGCACATCTCCGCGCTGCGCCGCAAGCTCGCCCAGCAGGGCGCCGACCCGGGCAGCATCACCACCCTGCGGGGCCGCGGCTACCGCTACGAGCGCGACTGAGATCCGCTGCCAGCGTCCTGCCAGCGAGCTGCCAGGGCCGCCGCCCACCCTGGGTCCCATGATCCTCATCGCAGGCGCCGGCCCGACCGGCCTCACCCTCGCCATCGACCTCGCCCGCCGTGGCGTCCCGCACCGCATCGTCGACCCCGGGCACCCGGCCGGCTCGCGCGGCAAGGGCCTCCAGCCCCGCACCCTCGAGGTCTTCGACGACCTCGGCGTCATCGACGCCGTCCGCGCAGCCGGCGCCCCCTACCCGTCGCTGCGCGCGTACGCCGGCGCCGACGTCGTCTGGGAGGGCCGCATGCACGAGCCCGTTCCGCCGACGCCCGAGGTGCCGTACCCGAACGTCCTGATGGTGCCGCAGTGGCGCACCGAGCGGATCCTCCGCGACCGCCTCACCGCCCTCGGCGGCCGCGTCGACACCGCCGGACTCGCCTCCTTCACGCAGGACGACGCGGGCGTCACCGCCGTCCTGACCGACGGCACGACCGTCCGCGCCGCCTACCTCGTCGGCGCCGACGGCGGACGCAGCACCGTCCGCAAGACCCTCGGCGTCCCGTTCCTCGGCGAGACCCGCGACGAGGAGCGCATGCTCATCGGGGACGTCCAGACCCCCGACCTGGACCGCGACCACTGGCACATGTGGGCCGACCCGGAGACCCGGACGCCGCGCCTCGGCCTCTGCCCGCTCCCCGGCACGTCCGACTTCCAGTTCACCGCCCCCCTCGCCCCCGGCGAAGACCCCGAGCTCACCCTCGCCACCTACCAGAAGCACCTCGCCGCCGGCACCGGTCGCGACGACATCCGCCTCACCGGCCTCGGCTGGGCGTCGGTCTACCGCGTCAACATCCGCATGGCCGGACGGTTCCGCTCAGGCCGCGTCCTCCTCGCCGGCGACGCCGCCCACGTCCACTCGCCCGCCGGCGGCCAGGGCCTCAACACCGGTGTCCAGGACGCCTACAACCTCGGCTGGAAGCTCGCCGCCGGTTCCCCGTCCCTCCTCGACACCTACGAGGAGGAACGCCTGCCCGTCGCCGCCGGCGTCCTCGGCATCAGCACCGCCCTCTACCAGAAGGCCGCCGAAGGCCAAGCCGACGCCCACAAGCGCGGCGAGGAGACCCAGCAACTGCTCCTCGCCTACCCCGACAGCCCGCTCTCGTCCGGCCCCCTCGGCGGCACCCGCGCCCCCAACGCCCACCTCGCGGACGGCACCACCCTCTTCGACGCCTTCCGCGGCCCCCACTTCACCCTGCTGGCCTTCAACACCGAGGCCCCCGGTTGCGGCCCCGCCGTCCGCACCGTCCAGATCACCGCCAACCCCGACGCCGAAGCCGCCTACGGCATCACCGCCCCGACCCTCGTCCTCGTCCGCCCCGACGGCTACCGAGCCCACACCGGCAACCCCGACTCCACCACCACCTACCTCACCCACCTCAACCTCCGCTGAGACCGGCGAACTGGAATCAGGTCGTCCGACGCCTCCGAAGCCAAAGAAGCCAGATGCAGGCGGCACCACCGACCAGCAGGGCGACGACCCCCGCGACGGCGGCATAGAGCGAAGAGGATGGGCCGCCGCCTGATCGGTGTGCTCGGGTGGCGGTTTCGGGAGTTGAAGCACTGATCCCAGGGGCTGTCGCCTTTGCCTGGTCGAATCTGCCGTAGACCGGGTTGGGGGCACCGGCCGGCACGGGGTATTTCGCGGGGTCCATGGCGCGGGCGATGCGGATGGCGCCGTAGCCGGTCGCCTTGTCGGGGACGGGCTTGCTCACCGGCAGGGCCGTGGCGATGAGCCGCTGGACGACCGTGCGGCCGGACATGCTCGGATTGTGCGCCCGGATAAGGGCCACCGCTCCCGACACCAGCGCGGCCGACGCGCTCGTCCCCTCCGCGTCCGCGTAGACCTTGTCGCCTCTGCCGACGAGCACCGAGCCGCTCGCGGGAGCGGCGACGGCGACGTAGGGCTGCCGCTGGGTCTTCTCCCAAGGGCTCAGGTCAGAGTTGATGCCGCCGACGGCCACGACTCCCGGACAGGATCCCGGAGCCTCAGGAGAATTGATCGTCTTTCCACTGTTGCCCGCACTGGAAACGACCACGACATCGTGCTCGATCGCATACCCGATGGTGTCCATGAGCTTCTTCGGGCACTGATGAGGGAAGTTGCTCGATCCGGCTCCGATGGACAGGTTGATGACTTTGGCGCCCTTGTCGACCGCGAAGCGCATGCCGCTGGTGACGGCGTCCGTAAGGTCAAGGCCGGAGCCCGGAAGGTCACCGACCACCACGTGCACCGGGAGGATCCTGGCTTCCGGGGCGATCCCCACGTAGCCGCTCTTCCCGCCTCCCTGGCCCGCGATCATCACGGCCATCGAGGTGCCGTGGCCGTCCTCGAAGATGTCCATGTCCTTCCGGCCGTCCGTCTTGCCGCCCGCAGTGTCCGCGCCTTTGAGGACGACGCCGGAGAGCTCTGGAACACGCGAGTCGACGCCGCTGTCGAGAACGGCGACCGTGACTCCGGAGCCTTTCGAAAGCGGCCACACGGAGTCCTGAACATCCCAGGCCGAAAACCACCACTCATCCTTGCGCGGCTCGAACTCCGCAGAGGCCGGCGAGGCGATGGCCGGAAGGAGGCTCAATGCCGCGGCGGCAGCGGCCACACGGTAAGAGGCCCTCACACGTCTTCCTTCGCGAACCGGTGCTCGTGGGCGAGCGCGTCGCCTTCCACGCTGATCAGTCCTCTTCGGGCCGTTTGCGGGCCGTGCCCAAAACGCTCGGGGACGTTTCGATGTCGTCGTCCCAGACGCCCGGGTCCTCTCCCGCCCATGACCGGCGTTCGCGCTCCCGATCTCGCTGGGCCGATCCTGTGCCACCGGTCATGGGGCCCATCGCCGCAGGGCCCGAGCGTGCCGTGCCGGCTTCCGGCAGGGGATCGGCCTGGGCGGCGGCCGGGCCGACTCGGCCTCGTCCGATCACACCATCGCGTATGCGTCCGCTGCCCGGTGAACCATTGCCGCCCAGACCCTCGGCCTCCGGCAGAGTGCCGCCTTTGAAGCTGTATCCGCCTTTGGGAGCGCCGATCGCGGCGCCATCTGGAAGGCCCGCTTCTCCGGGGCGGGGTGGAACGAAGCCGGGCAAGCCGGGCACCGATGCTCCAGGTCCCGCTCGCCCCGGCCCGGTGACCGGCGCGAGCGGCGACGTGGAAGGCGAAGCGGGATCACCCGGGACGACGGTTCCTCCGCCGTTCGGGTCGCCTGTCCCGGGAGGGTGAACCCCTGAAAGATTCGTCCCGGGCTCCGGATTCTGGCCGACTCCTGGAGAACTCGGTGTCGAGCCTGGCAGCGCGCCGGAATCAGGTCCACCCGGCGGTGCCATGAGAGCAGGGTCGCCGGGAGTGCCGCCGCTCGATGAGGGAGACGCGTTCCCCGGGGCACCGGGTCCTCCCGGTCCGCCGGTACCAGAGGGCCCGGGGACGACTCCGCCGACGGTTCCTTCCGGGCCTCCGGTGCTTCCACGAACTCCGGAGCCGTCGGGACCTCCCGCGGGCACGGGGTTGATGCGAGGACCGTGGCCGATCCGAATGGCACTGAGCGATGTCGAGATGCTCGGAGGGATCGCGCTCCATGTCTCGGTGATGCGCTCGTTCGCGCCCTGCATCCAGGAACGGGCCTCGGCGTCGTCCTTGGGCTGCGGCATCTTGGCCTTGTACCAGGCCAGATACTCGGATCCGTGGCGTTCGACGGCCGTACCGAAGTCCCTGGACGCGGCGCCGATGGTGTGACTCGATGCCCAGAGATCGCGCATTTGCTCCTGAGCGGCAGAGGCGTCGGTTCCGGTCCAGGCGTCGTTCAGATCGTGACCGATCTGGGCGAGCCTGGCGGTGAGCTTCTCGTAGGCGCCGGCGAACCTGAGGTATGCCTCTCCGGCGTCCGTGACGGCGCCGGGGTCACTGGACCTCAGGTACTGCACGATCGCCGTCCGGTCATACCGGCCCGGTGATCCGCCGGGGGCGCCGTCGCGCATGGGATACACGTAATCGTTCGTCACTTCGGCCTCCCGTTATCTCAGCGATCCCGGTCCGGAGCGCGGGTGGTCGGTGGCGCGGGGCGAGGGATCGGACGATGGGACCGGAGCGTTCTCCAGTTCCATCCGGACGGCCATGACGCGCCGCTCCAGTTCGGACTCGACGTCGTCGTACACCTGTGCGGTGCGCCGGAGCATCTTGATGGCTTGCAGCGCGTCCACCAGGAATGCATCGTGCTGTTCGGCGAGCACCGAGCGACCCTTCACGATGCTGGAGACGAGGTTCCGGGCCGCGTCCCAGGTGCCGTAGGCCTGGTCGGGCATGCTGTTGGCACGCTGGAGGTCTTCGGTGGCCTCGATGATCTCTTCGAGGTCGGATTCGAGGCGTTTGGCTATGGCGCGGAGGCGGGCGCGGTCGACGCGGAGTTCGCCGGTCTGGTTGAGGCCGGGCCAGTTGCCGTAGGCGCCGGGCGGTACCGATCTCGGATCCACGGGCGGCATTGCGCTTCCCCTCCAGCTCCCGTCGTGCCGGTGCGTGCCGTCGGGGTGCGGTCCCGGCGACGCCGCTGACGACTCTGGCATACGGCTTGACCGGGTGTCAGGGATCGTGCAATTCGGAAGGCGGCAAGATCCTTTATCGGGCGACCGGATCCGGAGGGTCAGGGTTTGGCGGCGAGGCGGAGGCCGAGGCCGATGAAGAGGGAGCCGGTCGCGACGTCCAGGCGGCTGCGGGCGGTGCGGCGGCGGCGGAGCCATTCGCCTATCCGGCCGGCGAGCACGCCGACCGTGCCGTCGACGAGGAATTCGAGGGCGATCAGGATGGCGCCGAGAACGGTGAACTGGAGCCAGACGTCGCCCATTCGCGGGTTGATGAACTGGGGGAGGAAGGCAATGGTGAAGGTGACCATCTTGGGGTTCAGCAGATTGGTCAGCAGGCCGTTGAGGTAGGCGCGGCGGCCGGAGGGGGCGTCGGCGGGGGCGTCGTCCTGGGCGTTGCGGTGACGGATGGTCTGGACGCCCAGGTAGATGAGGTAGGCGGCGCCGACGAGGCGGACGGCGGCGAAGGCGATCGGGACGGCGGCGAAGAGGGCGGCGAGGCCGGCGGCGGCGACGGCGACGTGGACGGCCTCGCTGGTGGCGACGCCGGCGGTGGCGAGGAGCCCGGCGCGGGGGCCGCCGCGCATGCCGCAGCCGAGGATGAACAGCATGTCCGGGCCGGGCACGAGCATCGCGATGACCGAGGTCAGCAGGAAGGCGGCGAGGAGGTGCTGGTCGATCGGCATGGCAGGATCGTGCCACGCCGGGCAGGCGAGGTACATCCGGATTGTGGGGGCTGGTGTGCGGGGGACGGCGCGGCCGATCGTCGGGGCCGTGCTGGCGTCGTTCGCGGGGGTGTACGTGCTCGCGGCGCCCGCGCGGACGTCCGGGGCCGCCCGGATCGGGGCCGCGATCGCCCTGGTGGCGGTCGTCCTGGGCGTCCAGGTCGTACGGGTCGTTTCGCGCGACGGCCGGTGGCGGTGGGGCGTCCCCGTCCAGGCGGCGGCGGCTTACGCGGGCGTGCTGGCGTTCGGCACGTCTCTGGGGATCCTCGGGTTCGTCGCGGGTTCGCTCGTGCTGGCCGGGCTGTGGCCGCTCGCGGTGGCGGTCGTGGGGAGCGCGGCGGTCCTCGGCGATGCCGACGTGACGATCACCTGCCTGCTGACCGGGCTCGTCGTCTACGGGCTGGTGCGGCTGGCGGACCGGGCGGACGACACGGTGGCCGCGCGGTTGCCGTTGACGATGGCGGCGGTGGCGCGGGAGCGGCTGCGCATTTCGGTGGAGTTGAACCGGGGCCTCGGTGAGGGGCTGCGGGAGATCTCGGACGGGAGCCGGCGCGCGGTCGAGCGGCCCGAGGCGATCGCGGACGTGCTGGGGGTCGCGCGGCGGTCGCTGAACGGGGCGCGGGCGGCGGCGGCCGATTTCCGGAGCATGTCGCTGGCGCCTGAGGCGTCGGCGGCGCGCGCGCTGTTGGAGGCCGCAGGCGTCCAAGCGGAGGTACGGACCGGCCATAGGGAGCCTCTGGGGCCGGCAGGGGCGCTGCTGGCGATGGCATTGCGCGAGGCCGTCACCGACGTGGTGCGGGTGGGGACGGCACGCAACTGCCTTATCGAGACGTCGGAAGAGGACGGGTTCGTACAGCTGCGCGTGGTGAACGACGGTGTCCGCACGGTTGAGCGGGGTGCGGAGGGGCTGGAGGACGCCGCGCAGCGGGTGAGGGCCGCGGGCGGTGCCTTCTCCACGGGGCTGGAGGAGGACGGCCGGTTCGCGGTCGACGTCTCGATGAAGGCGGGGGAGCGGCCGGTGAGCCTGCCGGACCGGATCGCCTACCGGCTTTCCGTGGGCTTGTTGGCCGCCGTACTGGCCGGGTTCTCCGTCAAGGGACTGCTCATGGTTCCTTGGGGTCTGGAGTGGGCCGCTGCGGCGGCGATGCTCGTTCTGATCGGCGCGCTACAGCTGCTATGGGCGAGCAGTGGACGGCCCAGGGTGTGGGGGCTGATCCTCGCCGTGTTGAGCTTCGCGCCCGTCCCACTGTTCGGAAAGGCGTGGCTGGGCGTTGCGGGGTTCCTTGTCGGGACGCTCCTGGTAGGTGTCCCGGGGAAGTACGCCGTCCCGCTGGTGGCGGCAACGATGGCGGGCGTGGGCGCCGGTGCGTGGGCGCTGGGCCTGGGAGCGGCGGCCGTCACCAACTACGTGATCAGCACGCTGGTCACGGGCCTGGTGGTGTACGGGCTCGTCCGGCTTGCGCGGCTCGTCCGGGATCTGCGGGTGGCCGGGGAGGAACTGGCGCGGGCGGCGACCGTCCAGGAGCGGCTGCGGGCCGCGCGCGATCTGCACGACCTGCTCGGGCACAGCCTGGCGGCGATCCTCCTCAAATGCGAGCTGGCACGGCGGCTGGCGGACGTGGATCCGGCGCGCGCGCGGGCGGAGCTGGACGAGGTCGTGGCCATGGCGGAACGGGCCGGCAAGGACCTGCAGACCGCGACCGGAGGCGACGCGGAATTGTCGCTGGACGGGGAGGCGCGCTCGGCGCGGTCCGTGCTGACGGCGGCGGGCGTCGAGGTGGAGATGGAACTCGCGCACGGCGAGGTGGGGGACGAGACGTCGGCGGTGCTCAGCACGGTGCTGCGTGAGGCCGTGACCAACGTGCTGCGGCACAGCGCTGCGAAACGCTGCGTCATCACGACCGCGCGGGATGGCGGTACCGTCCGCCTAGTTGTGGAGAATGACGGGTTGGATCCGGGGGCGCCCCGTACGCCGCCGGGGTCGGGAATCGGGAACCTGGCGACCCGCCTGGCATCGTTCGGAGGGACGCTCAGCGCGCGCGCCGACGGCCAGGGGAACTTCCGGGTGGAAGCGGCCGTCGGCTAGAGCCAGCCCGCCTCGTGGGCGATGCGGGCGGCGTCGGTGCGGTTGCGGGCGTTGAGCTTGGTGACGACGGCGGTCAGGTAGTTGCGGACCGTCCCGGCCGACAGGTGCAGCCGCGCGGCGATCTCCGGGGCCTCGGCGCCCTCGGCGGCCAGCCGCAGGACGTCCGTCTCGCGCGGGGTGAGGGGGTTGTCGGCGAGGTCCCAGGCGGTGAGCGCGAGCTTGGGGTCCAGGACCCGTTCGCCGGCGGCGACCTTGCGGATCCCGGCGGCGAGCTCGTCGGGCGGCGCGGTCTTCAGCAGGAAGCCGCGGACGTTCGCCGCCAGGGCGCGGCGCAGGTGGCCGGGCTTGCCGTGGCCGGTGAGGATGAGCGTGGCGACGTCCGGGAGCGCGTCGCGCAGGGCGGCCGCCGCCGCGAGACCGTCCATTCCCGGCATGTCGACGTCCAGGACCGCGACGTCCGGACGGGCGGAGCGGGCAGCGGCGAGGACCGCGTCACCGCGGTCGACCTCGGCCACCACGGTCAGGTCGGGCTCGAGCGACAGCAGCGACGCCAGGGCGCTGCGCACCACGTGGTGGTCGTCCGCCAGAAGCACGTTGATCACGGTGCAATGTCTACCAAAACTGTCGACCAGCGACCTCGTCACGGGTCGGACCATGACGAGGTCACATATGACCGGTGATGACGTCTCTGGCCCGTGAAGCACCAGGTCAGAAGACTTGTCGGCATGAACGAAGCGGTGCGGATGGACGCGGTCAGCAAGGTGTACGGCAAGGGGCGCGGGGCGGTGGCGGCGCTGCGCGAGGTGACGATGGGCATCCCGCGCGGCCGGTTCACCGCCGTCATGGGCCCGTCCGGGTCGGGCAAGAGCACGTTCCTGCACTGCGCGGCGGGGCTCGACACGCCCACGTCCGGCAGCGTCCGGCTGGGGGACACGGAGCTGTCCTCCATGAACGAGACGAAGCTGACGGAGCTGCGCCGGGAGCGGGTCGGTTTCGTGTTCCAGGCGTTCAATCTGGTGTCGTCGCTTACGGTCGAGCAGAACATCACCTTGCCGCTGCTGCTGTCGCGTACGCGAGTCGACCGGAAATGGCTCGATGAGGTCGTCGCAAGGGTCGGGCTTGGCGAACGACTAGGGCACCGTCCCGCCCAGTTGTCCGGTGGGCAGCAGCAGCGTGTCGCCATAGCGCGCGCGCTGGTGACCCGTCCGGAGGTCGTGTTCGGGGACGAGCCGACAGGCGCGCTCGACACGATGACGGCACGGGACGTGCTCTCCCTGCTGCGCGAGACCGTCGACGGCATGGGCCAGACGGTCGTGATGGTCACCCACGATCCGTCCGCCGCGTCCTATGCGGACACGGTCCTTTTCTTGGCGGACGGCCGGATCGTCGACTCGATGGACGCGCCGTCCAGCGACAAGGTGGCGGCTCGCATGACCCGGATGGGGGCGTGGAACTGATGCTGCGGATCGTCCTGTCCACGTTGCGGCACCGCAAGGCCGGCTTCGCCGGCGCGTTCGTCGCGCTGCTGTGCGCGGCGGCCCTGGTGTGCGCGTGCGGAGTCCTGCTCGACACCGGGCTGCGCGGCTCGGTCGCGCCGGAGCGGTACGCGGGCGCGCCGGTGGTGGTGACCGGCGACCAGTTCGTCCACCAGAGGAAGATCAAGAAGAAGGGCAAGGTCAAGCACAAGGCGAAGGCGATCGCCGAGCGGGCCTGGCTGCCCGCGCCGGTCGCGGACCGGGTCCGCGCGGCCGGTGCCCATGATGTGGTCACCGAGGTCACGTTCCCGGCCGAGATCGGTTCCGGAGCGGACGAGTCGTGGGGACACGGCTGGGAGTCGGCCGCGCTGACCCCGTTCACGCTGCGGGAGGGCCGGGCGCCGGGCGCCCGCGACGAGATCGTCGTCGACGCCGCGACGGCCCGCGCGAACGGCCTGCACGCCGGGTCGCGGGTGCGGGTCGCGTCCGCCGAGCCCGGCGTCTACCGGGTCTCCGGAGTGACGCGGCAGGCGCTGAAGAACCAGGCGGCGATCTTCTTCTCGACCGCCGAGGCGCGACGGCTGGCCGGGCACCCCGGGATGGTCACGGCGATCGGCGCGACCGGCTCGAAGGCCGCGATCGCCGGTGCGCTGCGCGGCACCCGCGCCACCGTCCACACCGGGAAGGACCGCGGCAAGGCCGAGTTCCTCGGCGCGGAGAAGTCCCGCATCAAGCTGATCAGCATGGGCGGCGCGCTCGGCGGGACGGCCCTGCTCGTCGCGATCCTGGTCGTGTCCGGCACGTTCGCGCTGTCGGTGCAGCAGCGGGAGCGGGAGATCGCGCTGCTGCGCGCCGTCGCGGCCACGCCCCGGCAGGTCCGGCGGATGATCGGGCGCGAGGCGCTGCTCGTCGGCCTGGTCGCCGGGCCGCTTGGGGCCGCTGCCGGGCTGCCGCTGGCGTTCTGGCTGCGCGACCGGTTCCGCGGCCTCGGCGCCCTGCCGCCGAACCTGGACCTGGTCGTCAGCCCGTTCCCGCCGGCTGCGGCGGCGGTGGCGGCCGTCGTCGCGGCCGTCGCGGCGGCTCGGCTCGCTGCCCGCCGGACGGCCCGCATCCGTCCTGTGGAGGCCCTGGGGGATGCGGCGCTGCGCCCGGCCCGGCTCGGCGCCGTCCGGGCCCTGGCGGGCCTGCTGGTCCTCGCGGGCGCCGTCGTGCTGACGGTCGTGCTCGCCGGCCTGCACACCGATGCCGCGTCGAGCCCGGTCACGATGCTGGCGGCGATCGTCTGGACGGTCGCCGTGGCGCTGCTCGGCCCGGTCATCGCCCGCGCGGCCGTCGCCGTCCTGGGCGTCCCGCTGCGCGCGTTCCCGGTCGGCGGGCGGCTCGCCGACGCGAACCTCGGCACGGGCGCGCGGCGGCTCGCGTCCGTGATCACGCCGCTGACGCTGATGATGGGGCTGACGGCCACGATCCTGTTCGTCCAGACGACGATGGGGCACGCCTCCGCGCGCCAGGCGACCGAGGGCACGGTGGCCGCGCACATCGCCGGCCCCAAGGTGCCGCACGGCACGGCGGAGGAGATCCGCCGCACGCCCGGTGTCACCGCCGTGACGGAGGTCGTGCACAGCACCGTCCGGGTGGGCCTGGAGAACTACGGGATTCAGGGCGTCACGCCCAGCGGGCTCGACAAGACCATGGATCTGGACGTCCGCAAGGGCGACATCAAGAATCTGGACGCCTCCTCCATCGCGGTCAGCACGACCGCGGCGTCCCGCCTACACGTCGCACCGGGCGACACACTCCGCCTCACCCTCGGCGACGGCACGCCCATAGCTCCGAAGGTCATCGCCATATACGGACGGGGGCTCGGCTTCGGTGACCTGACCATCGCCCACGACCTCCTCGCCGCCCACGTGGACGACCCGCGCGGCACGCTCCTCATCGCGGGCACCGCGCCGAAGGGCGTGCCGACCACGGACGCCGCGTCGCCGGCCGAGGACAAGGCGTCCACGAACGCCGAGGTCAACTATGTCGCCATGGGCCTGATCATCGCGTTCACCGCCATTGCCGTGGTCAACACGCTGGCCATGTCGACCGCCGACCGCGCCCGCGAGCTCGCTCTACTGCGGCTCGTCGGCACCACCCGCGGCCAGATCGCGCGGATGCTCGGCTGGGAGACGCTCGCCGTCGTGCTGATCGCGGGCGTCCTCGGCACCGCGATCGCGTTCGCCGTGCTCACCGCGTTCGGGCAGGGCATGACGGGCGGCGCCCCGTACGTCCCGCCGCTCGCCCACCTGGGCGTTCTCGCCTGGGGCGCCCTCCTCGCGGCGGCGGCCACGGCGCTGCCGGCCCGGCTGGCGATGGCGGCCCGCCCCGCCGACGTCATCGGCGCCCGCGAGTAGGACGCGCATAGGATCGGTCCGCATCCGTCCCCGACGAAACGAACCAGGCCCGCACATGACACAGGACGACCCGCCGCGACCCGCTCCGGACGCCGTCCGCGACCTGCGGGCCGGTTTCGGGATCGACGCACGGCGCATCGACCGGATCGGGCACCTGCTCGCGGACGGGACGTTCCGCACCGTCGAGGACGTCGTCTCGCTGACCGGCACGTCGCGGCGGACGGTCGAGGCGGTGTTCCGGGCGCTCGACCCGCACCTGGAGTCGTCGGGGGACGGACGCCGGATCGCACAGCGGCACGTCCCCGAATACGACGGAGTATTCGGGGACGCCGCGACGGCCGAGATCACCGACCCATGGACGGAGCGGGCCCGCCGCGACCCGGCGGCCCTCGCCGCGATGGACGCCCTGATCGCCGCGGCCCCGCCGCCCGTCCAGGCCCTCGACCACGTGCCCGCGACCGCCGAGACCGTCCTGAAGCGGGCCCGGTTCATGCTGGACGGCTTCGACCTGCGCGGCGCCCACGTGCTGTGCGTCGGCGACCACGACCTGACCTCGCTCGGCCTGTTCGTAGCGGGAGGCGCCGACGGGCTGCGGGTGAGCGTGGCCGACATCGACGAGCGGCTGCTGGAGTTCCTCGACACCGAGGCCGCCCGGCGCGGCTGGGACGTCCGTTGCCACGCCGCCGACCTGCGGCTCGGCCTCCCCGCCGCGCTGCGGGACTCCTGCCAGCTGGTCTTCACCGACCCGCCGTACACGCCGGACGGCGTCGGGCTGTTCGTCGCCCGCGGCCTCCAGGGGCTCCAGGACCACCGCAACGGCCGCGTCCTGCTCGCCTACGGGTTCGGCGAGCAGCAGCCGGCACTCGGGCTCGCCGTCCAGAAGGCGCTGAACCCGCTGCATCTGGCCTATGAGGCGATGCTGCCCGGATTCAACCGCTATGTCGGCGCGCAGGCCATCGGCAGCACGGCCGCCTTGTACGTGCTGCGTCCCACGAAGCGGACCGCCGCTGCCGCCCGCGCCGCCGCAGACGACCCGCGCGCCGCGATGTACACGCACGGCGCCCAGTCGGTGGAGGCCGGCGCGGACGCCCTGGACGAGACGGCGGCCGAGCGCGTCCTCGAACTGGCGGGGGGCGACCGCCCGCTGCTGGTCGGCGACGGATGGCCGGCGAAGGCCGCCGGCCGGCGCGTCCCGCTGCGCGACTTCCTGGCGGCCCCGCTGCCGCGCAACCTCCAGGGCCACGGCACGGTGCTGATCAACCTCTACCCCGGGTTCGGGGGGTCGGCCGCCCGCGCGCTGCTGGCCGCCAACGCGCCCCGCGTCGGCCTCGTCTGCCGCAACGACGAGCCCTTCCTGCGGGACGCCGAAGGACAGCGCGGGTTCCGGCGGCTCGCCGGCCCCGGATACCGGGTCGAACGCCTGCTCCGCGGCACTCCGTCGCCCGGCCTGGCCCTGGTCCTGGCCGAGCGGAACGACGAGCCCGCGGACGCCGCCGAGCGGGTCCTGGCGTACATGGACGCGCGGGCGCACGGCAAGATCGGCAACGGCTGGCGCGAGGGCCTCATCGCGCTCCGGAAGACCGAGGGGCGCACGCTCACCAAGGCCGAGGCGCGCCGGCTGATCGAGACGGCCGCCGACCGTCCCGACCTGCTCGAACGGTCGCTGGTCGACCTCCCGGCGCACCTGCTCGCGGTGCTCGGACGCGACGTCCGGCGCTCCGTCGAGGCCCTGCCGGACTGACCGGCCCCCCGCTCGCGCGGGACGTCACGCGCGGGCGCGGGTCGTGCCGCCGTTGACGTGCAGGATCTGGCCGACGAGGGTCGGCAGCCGGTCGTCGGCGAGGAACGCGACCGCCGCCGCGATCTCCTCCGGGTCGGCGAGCCGGCCGAGCGGCACTCGCGCGGAAGCCTCAGCGCCGTCGCCGGCGTCCGTAGCGCCGAGCACGCTCGGCGCGACCGCGTTGACGGCGATGCCCAGCGGCGCCAGCTCGCGGCCCAGCGACTTGGTGAGCGCGATGATCCCCGCCTTCGACGCCGAGTGCGCCGTCGCGTCCGGACGCCCGATCACCCCCCATTCGGAGGAGACCAGGACCATCCGCCCGCCGCCGCGCTCCACCATCCCGGGCATGACCGCCTGCGCGCACGCGAACGTCCCGCCGAGGTCGACGTCCACGATCCGCCACCACTCGTCCAGGTCCTGCTCGGCGAGCGGCGCGAGCGTGGAGCACGCGGCGTTCGCGACGAGGATCCCGATCTGCTCGCCGGTGCGGCGCTCGACGTGCTCCACCATTTCCCGCACCGCGTCCGGGTCGGACACCTCGGCCGCCGCGGCGACCCCGCCCAGCTCGGCCGCGAGCCCGTCGATCCCGCGCCCGGGACGGTCGTTCAGCGCGACGACGTGCCCGGCGGACGCCAGCCGCCGCGCGACGGCCCCGCCGAGATCGCCGCCGGCACCGGTGATCAGCGCGACCGCCATCAGATCACCGCCCCGGCGTTGGGCGACAGGATCTCGCCGGCGCAGAACGTCCCGTCCTCCACCAGGTAGGCGGCCGCGAGCGCGATCTCCTCCGGGGACGACAGCCGGCCCGCCGGGAGGGTCTGCAGGAAGGCGGGCCGCCGCCACGGCGAGTCGGGCGGCAGCATCGGCGTGTCGGTGGGCCCCGGCGCGACCGCGTTCACCCGCACCCCGGACGGCGCCAGCTCCGCCGCCAGCGACCGGACGAGCCCGAGCACCGCGCCCTTCGCCGCCGCGTAGTGCGCCTCCGCGTCACCGCCCGCCAGGGCCAGGCCCGACGCCACCCCCACCACGGTGCCGTGCCCGCGCTCCGCCATTCCGGGCGTCACCGCGCGGCACACGTTCACGAGCCCGCCGAGATGGACCCGCAGCATCCGCTTCCAGTCGTCCCAGGCGATGTCCGACACCGGGACGATCGTGTAGTGGCCCGCCGCGCACAGCGCCGCCTCGACCGGGCCCATCTCCCGCTCGATCCGGCGGACCGCCGCGGCCACCTGGCGGGCGTCGGCGACGTCCACCCCGACCCCGTAGTCGGCGTCCGGCGCCGGGCGCAGGTCGAGCGCGGCCGTCGTCCAGCCGCGTCCCGACAGCTCGCGCACCATCGCGCCGCCGATCCCGCCGGCCGCCCCGGTGACGAGCGCGACTCGCTCACGCATGCGCACTCCCCATCTCCTGGTAACCCAGGCAAACCCGGCATTGGTGCAGGTGGCAAGGGGCATGGCCGTTTCTTGGCCAAATGCTCTGCAGGACGCGGGGCTTGTCGTGACCTTCTCCAAAACGTGGCGCCCGGCCTGCCCGCGGCGCGGAGCCGTGGTGAGAGGGTGGCCGTGTGAGCAGCGATCCCGCGATGCCGCGCCTCACCGTCCGGCGGCTCCTGGAGGTCCCGCACTTCCGGCTGCGGCTGGTCGCCGGGTCCGCCGGCCTGGACCGGACGATCCGCTCGGCGCACTCCACCGAACTGCTCGACCCCGGCCCCTACCTGCGCGGCAACGAGGTCGTCCTGACGGCCGGGGCGTCCCTGCGCGACCCGGACGCCTGCGCCGCGTTCGCCGCCTCGGTCAAGGCCGGCCGCGCGGGCGCGATCGCCTACGGCGTCGGCGACGTCACCGAGACGGTCCCGGACGCGCTCCGGCGGCACTGCGACCGGCTCGGCCTGCCGCTGGTCGAGGTCCCGCCCGAGGTGCCGTTCCGCGGTTTCGCCGAATGGTTCGCCGCGGAGCTCGCCTCCACCCGCGACGAATGGGGCGAGCGCGCGGAGACCGGCCGGCTGCTGCGCGACGTCCAGCGGGGCCTGACGCCCCCCGAGACGCTGCTCCCGCGGGTCGAGGACGCCGGTCTCGACCCGGGCGCGCTGGTCGCGGTCGCGATGCCGGCCGGCGAGGCGCCCGCCGCATCCGGCGTCATCGGCGTGGACGACGACGTCGCGTTCATGATCACCGGGGACGAGTACGCCGGGACGGACCTCGCGGGCATCGGCACGTCCGGCCCCCTGGGGCACCTGCCCCGGTCGCTGACCGACGCCCTCGCCGCGCTGGACGCCGCCCGCCGCACCGGCGGCATCGTGCACGCCGCCGACCTCGCCACCTTCCGGGCCCTGCTCCGCCGCCTCGACCCCGGCCAGGTCGCCCCGTTCACCGACCAGATCGCCCGTCCCCTCGCCGACCACGACGAGGCGCACGACGGCAACCTCACCGAAACGCTGCGCGCCTTCCTCAACGCGGGCGGCGCCGTCGGCCCGGCGGCCCGCGCGCTGTCCCTGCACCCGAGCACCCTGCGCAACCGGCTGTCCCGGATCGAGGCCCTGACCGGCCGCGACCCCCTCGACTTCGAGGACCGCATAGCCCTCGCCATAGCCCTCTGGGCCTGACCTCCGGAACGCGCGCTTGATCCATCAGCCGTTTCCTCCTCGGCCGTGCCTCTTCGGCGGGACCATGGGTGGACGGCCGAGGGGGAGGAGCAAGGGTGAGCGAGGCGCATGCCACGGGGGAGATCGCCCGGTTGGCGCGGGATGTGCAGGAATCGATCGAGCAGTTCGCGCACCTGGACGAGCTGCTCCGGTCGACCCTGCCGCGGCTGGCGGACCCGAGCCGGGACGCGGAGTTCAACGCGGCGGTGAAGGACCTGGCCGGAGGGCTCGACGAAGCGGCCGTCCACCGGCTCGCCATGCTGCTGGGCGAGCTCTGGCTGTACTGGGACACGGCCGAGCCCGCGGCGCCGCACCCGCCGGCCGACGACGCGCCGCGGCCGCCGGCCGACGACGCGCCGCGGCGCCCGTTCCCCGAAGAGCCGCCGGTCGCCCTGGAGCGCAGCGCGCTGCCCTCGGTCATGGAGTCCGTGGTCAACTTCGCCGCCTACGCGGGCGGCGCCGCCGTCGCAGGAGTGGTCGGCAATCGGGCCGACGCCCTGGTGCGCCGCGTGCTCGACGGCGGGCGGGAACGCTGGCGGGCCCGCTCCGACGCCCCGGACATCCCCCTGACCAGGGACGATGCCGTCGAGGTCGTGCACGCTGCCGCCGCCGTCCACGGCTACGAGACCGGTGACGCCGAGCCGCTGAGCGCCGAACTCCGCGCGGACGGCAGCTGGCTGGTCCGGCTGCTCGTGGACGGCGAGACGCTGGCGGCGGTCGTCCCGCCCGGCGACCCCGGACGCGCCCGGGTCGTCATCCGCGTCTCCTGAGCGTCCGGAGACGGGACCTCGACGAGGTGTCAGGCCGCGGAACCGAGCGACGCGAGCAGTTGGGCCAGCGGCGCGGCGAGTTCCGGCCGGCTGGATCGGGCGGTGTGGTCGCGGAGACGGTCGAGACAGTGCAGGTAGAGCGGCAGCAGTTCCCGCTGGAGCAGTTCGCCGGCCGCGGCGCTGTCGTCGATGCCGTCGGCTCGCCACCGTCCGGCCGCCGCGACCAGGTCACTGGACGGCTGCGGCGGTGCGGTGTACCAGCGGGCGGCGTCGGCATTGCGTCCGAGCAGGCCGGTGGCGGCGGTGTAGAGGAGCCGGACGGGGAACAGCACGGTCTTGGTGACGTTGCGGGCGCCTTCAGCGGCGAGGCCTTCGGGGTGCTTGAGCGCCTGCACGTAGGCCGGGCCGGCGAATCTGGTCGCTGCGAAGGCGGCGCTGTCCAGGAGGAGTTCGTCCCTACTGGGCCGCGCACAGCCCGGACGGCGGTCGGCGCCGTACAACGGCACGCCCGAGTCGAGCAGGTCGAGCCGGTCGGTCGCGGGGAACCGGCCGGCCTCGGTGCCGTCCGCCAGGCTCTCCCAGTCGCTCCAGAAGATGGAAAGGCGCGCGGCCAGGGCGCGGTGAGGGGAGTCCGCGTAATGCCGGATCGTTTCCTGCCGGACGGCATCGATGACCGCCGCCGCGGCGACGTCGGCGTGGTCGACGACGAGGGCGAGATCCACATCGCTGACCAGGGGGGCGAACCCGCCATGCGCCAGGCTGCCGATGGCGAAGGCCGCCAAGAGTCGCTCGTCCAAAAGCTCCTTCGCCTGGACGAGCGCGGTCCGCACGATTTCCTGACCGATGGGATCGGACAGTTCGGGCTGAGGGGAACGGTGCCTCATGCGCTCTCCGCTCTGGTCACCCGGCGAGGGCGCGCGGTTCGGGATCCGGGCGGCGCGGCGTGCTGACCGCCGCGTACAGCAGGACCATGCCCGAGATCTGGGCGAGGTGGTACAGCGAGGTCGGGTCCAGCGCGACGCGTTGGGTGATGGCCGGGTCGATGGCCTTGGTCGCCGCCGCGGCGCCGTCGGCGACGAGCGCGACGATCACCGCGCCGGCCATCGGGTGCCGGCGGCGGGCCGCCCGCGCCCACAGCGCGATGATGCTGATCATCGTGAGGCTCTCGCAGGCCAGCAGCGCGTTGACGCCCGCGTGGCCGGTGACCGCCAGGACGACGTAGGCCGCGATCCCGATCGACCGCAGGGCCCAGAACGTCCTCTGGTGCCGCGGCCCGAGCACCTCGGCGACGGTCGCGGCCAGCAGGTAGGACACCGCGATGACGACCATCGCGCTGATGACGGCCCAGCTCGGCCCGGTCCAGCGTTCCGAATGCTTCACGACGCCGTGGTGGACGAAGCCGGCCAGCGCCGCGGCTCCCGCCCACCAGAAGGACGTGCGCCAGTACCGGTGCGCGACCGGCGACCGTCCCAGCCTGACGGCGAGGACGACCACGATCAGACCCAGCGCGAGATCGCTGAGGGCGGGCGCGGGTTCGGCGAGCACCCCTGCACGGTACCGACAAGCCCCCGCCCGACCTCTCATCGCGCGCCGGCCAGGTCCCAGATCACCAGGCCAATGGTGAACACCACCGCGACGACCAGGCTCTGCACCACCAGCCGCCGGACCCGCCGCGACAGCGAGACGACGGCGTCGGCCGTCTCCAGGGCCAGATCGAATCCGGCACGTCCCACGGCGATGCCGACGTACGCCGCGGCCAGCGCGGCCGCGTCGTCGCCCCCGTCGCCGACAACCAGCACTTGCCACCTCGCTCCTCCAGGTCGTGCACGGCCGCGACCTTGTCCTACGGCAGCAGGCCCGCGCGGACGTCGCTGATTCCGGTCTCACCCGCCACGCGGGCGACGGTGCGCGGGTTGTCGCCGGTGACCGGGATCGGGACGCTGCCGGTCAGCGCGGTGACGGTTGCGGCGGCGTCGGGCCGGAGCCGGTCGGTGATGCCCAACACCCCGGCCGCGACCCCGTCGACCTCGACCAGCACCGCGGTGCACCCCACGTCCTCCAGCCGTCCGACCAGAGCGATGCCTCGATCGCCGGGGACGAGCCGGGCGGGGCTGCCGACCGCGACGCGATGGCCGTCGACGGTGGAGGTGACGCCCGTGCCGGGAGAGGACGCGAAACCGGCCGCGCTCGAAATGTCCAGGCCGCGAGTGCGGGACGGCGTTGACGACGGCGCGGGCAAGAGGATGCTCGCTGGGACGTTCGGCGGCCGCTGCCAGCCACAGCAGCCCGTCCTCGGTCAGCCCTCCCGCGGGCGCACGGCGCCGACCTGCGGAACTCCTTCGGTCAGCGTGCCGGTCTTGTCGAAGGCGACCCGGCCGACCTGCCCGAGCCGCTCCATCGCCACCGCGGACTTCACCAGCACGCCGTGCCGTCCGGCGTTGGCGATGGCCGACAGCAGCGGCGGCATGGTGGCCAGCACCACCGCGCAGCGATCCTCTTTGAGTGGGGTCGCCACGAAGGCGGAGCGGCTCGGCGACGCGTGGCCCGAGATGCCGCCAGGAATCACCGACCGTCCGGCGGACGTCTGGGAACCGCTCTTGGCTATCGCCGACGCAGCCGGGGGAGACTGGCCGGAACGCGCTCGCGAGGCATGCGTTTATCTCGTCAAACAGGGCGCTGAGCGAGGTGTGAGTCTCGGAATCCGGCTTTTGATGGACCTGCATCGGGTCTTCGACGGCGCTCGCGCTCTCTTTACGGAAAGGGTTCTTGAGCGACTGCACAGCATCGAAGATGCTCCGTGGGCTGAACTGAAAGGCGTCCCTCTCGACAGCCGTGGTCTTTCCCGACTGCTCTCGCAGTACGACGTTTCGCCGGTCATGGTGAAGATCGACGGCCGTTCGCTTATGGGGTATCGCTCCGATCACCTTGCCGATGCGTGGGCGCGGTACCTCCCCGCCATCTCGGCCGAGGAACCGGAACCTTCGGAACCCGTCCAGCTCACGACCCATGAACGGGGTTCCAGCGGGCGCGACGGTTCCGGAACCTGGGGAACCGAGCGAGCGCCGTAGGTTCCGCCGGTTCCGGAAACCTGACCGTCCACCGGAACCCGCCACACCCTCTACGACCTGCGGTGGTCCCGCAGGTTCCGGAGGTTCCGCACTTCCAGCCGAAGGGAGGACGACGACTCGTAGCGCTCTGTCTCACCCGGTGCACAGCCGCCAAGCAATCCACCGGGTTAGAGAACGACACTCAAGGAGGAGTAGGCCACCGTGGCACGCAAAGGCGAATTGCTCACGATCTCCGAGGTGATTGCCGAACTCGGCGTCCCGCGCGCGACGTTCTACCGGTGGCGTCAGCTCGGCAAGGCGCCCCGCAGCATCAAATACCCGAACGGGGACGTTCGGATCCGCCGGTCCGTGCTTGAGCGCTGGCTCTGCCAGCTTGAGGAGGCCGCGTGAGCACGGAGGAGGAACCGCGCCCTGGACGGCGAGGAACCCCCGGAAGCCAGGGGCGGACGCGGAACGTACGGCGCCCGTGGAAAATCGGGAAAGCCAAGAGTAAGACGCGACCGCACATGGTCCGATGGGTCGTCGCCGGCGAGGTCTGCACCGTCACGTTCGCCACGTTCGCACTCGCGGACGGATTCCGCTCAGACCTCATTCAGGCCATGACGCGCGGCGAGGAATTCGACGTGGCCACCGGTCTGCCGACGTCCATGCTCAAGGTCGCGACGGCGCGCACCTGGTTCGAGTTCTGCAAGGCGTACGTCGGCGTTCGGTGGGATGGCGCCGCGGCAAAGACGCGCGATTCCATCACGGACAGCCTCGCGACGGTGACCCTTGCCATGGTGGAGGACGGGCGCGACCGGCCGAGTCACCAGGCACTGAGGAGGGCGTTTCTCTGGGCCGTCACCCCGGCCAACGAGGGCGCCGACGTGCCGGACGAGTTCACTACCGGCTTGCGGTGGCTCCAAGAGCGCTCATTGCTGCTCAAGGCGCTCGCCGAGCCGCACGTGATCCGCCAGGTAGAGAAGCGGCTTACGGTCACGCTCACCGGCAAGCGCGTCGCGACGGACACCTACAACCGGCGCCGGCGAGGGCTCAATACCGCCGTGGTGTACGCCGTGGAACTCGGCGAACTCTCCGACAACCCGCTCAAGGCCGCGGGACGGACGCATGAGGCCCGGCAGGGTGAGGTAGATCCTCGTGTCGTCATCACGCACGCTCAGGCCCGCGACCTCACGGCACTGAGCTACGTCGGCTCGTGGGGCCGTGGCCGAGGTCGCCGCCTGGTGGCGTTCTTCGCGACGCTCTACTACGCCGGTCTACGGCCGGCGGAGTGCGTGGCGCTGCGAGAGAACGACTGCTACCTGCCGGACGCCGGATGGGGCCGTCTGACGCTCGTTCAGACGCTTCCGGTCACCTCGAAGAGGTGGACGGACGACGGCGAGCGCCACGAGCGGCGAGGGCTCAAACAGCGGCCCCTCAAGGCGGCCCGCATCGTGCCGATACCGCCATCCCTCGTGACCATCCTCAAGGCGCACATCGAGGAGTTCGACACGGCCGAGGACGGGCGCCTGTTCCGCAACGAGCGCGGCGGCATCCTGGGCGCCTCTACCTACTCGCGCGCGTGGGAGGAAGCCCGCCAGCTCGCGTTCACGCCCGCTCAGCTCGAGTCACCGCTTGCCGGGCGCCCGTACGACCTCCGCCACGCCGCGCTGAGCACGTGGCTCAACGCTGGCGTCTCGCCGGCGGACGTGGCTAAGCGTGCAGGTAACTCGGTAGAGGTGTTGCTCAAGCGCTACGCCGGCTGCCTGGACGGCCAAGAAGACGTCATTAACCGGCGCATCGAGAGGACGCTAGAAAAAGAAGAAGATGAGTGAGTCAGCGCGAGAGATTTTCTCGTAGGTCTCTCGCGGAAACTACTAGAGAGCGGATCGGACGGGGCCTTGGTCGGTCGGAGGTTCCGCCCGATCCGCTCTTTTGTGCTGGTCTGCAACTAGTTTAGCTTGACAGCGAGGACAGGTGATCCTTCATTTCATGGGTGTTGGCCGTGGGTCTCCTCTGCCGCAGGCTTCGATGGCGTGACCTCAGACTCACTCTCTGTGGATCTGCGTAGGAGGGTTGGAACCTGCATGATCGCGATCTTTATAAGCTCTAGGAAGTTCTTCTCGCTGAGGCGGCCGTCGTGGCGCAACTGCAACGCCCCAACGAGCACTAGTCCGAGGATCGCGGCAGCCAAGACAGGCAGGAGCCATCCCTCCGACCATCGACTGGCCAAGACAAAACACATGGTAATTGCGAGCAGGGCAGACAAGTAAAACGCTCCTGAAGCCCAGGGTCCTCGCTGTCGCCGCCCAACAGACATCTCCGTCACCTCACGGTATGCGTGTATAACGTCCTCGGTTCGCTTGCCGACAATCTCACGGACCCTTCCACGGCGGTCGACCACGAAGCGACAGTTTTCGCCGCTTCGTGAAGTGGCAGCGCACGTAGTCCGACCGGTGAGGGGGTGACGGCGAACGGGCAACCTTGCCCCGCTGGCAATCATCGCTTCCGCCTGCCATTGGTGATTGTGGCAAAACTCGCGTCTGATTCGCTTGGCGCGCCTGGCTCGCCGGAGCCGTGCGATGCTTTGCCGGAGACGGGGCATGAGTAGGTAGTGCCCGATCTACAACTCGAACCGAGCTAAATGATCAGAGTGGCCGGAAGCGGTCCAAGTAGTTGCAGCTACACGGTTGGGTTCCCCATGCGAGTACGCGAAGGGTGAGTTGAACCCTTCGCCTACGCGTGGACGACCACCAACCGCGCCAACGTCACCGATGGCCAAGGCCTACCGCACCGACTCCGGTACGCGGGAGGCTCTCTCGTGGGTCTCTCGTGGGTGGTGCTAGAGAGTGAGAACGGGCGGGACTCAGTTGGACTGAGTACCCGCCCGGTTCTTTGGTGTCTGTGCTGGTCAGCGAGGTGATTTCGCTGGTCTCAGAGAGGTGCCCCCTGCAGGATTCGAACCTGCGCACACGGCTCCGGAGGCCGTTGCTCTATCCCCTGAGCTAAGGGGGCCCTTGCGTCGCTGCGCGGCGCGTGTTGGAAGGTTACCAGGGTTGGCGGGGTGGCGCGTACGTGGACGTTCGCCGTGCGTTCGGGGGAGGAGTCGACTAACTTCGAGGCCGTGACCGAGCCACTGGGACGGGTGCTGGTCGTCGACGACGACGAGGTGATCCGGCAGCTCATCGCCGTGAACCTGCAACTCGAGGGGTTCGAGGTGTCGACCGCGGTGGACGGTCAGGACTGCCTGGAGAAGGTGGCCGAGGCGCGGCCGGACGTGATCACGCTGGACGTGATGATGCCGCGGCTGGACGGGTGGGTGACCGCGATCAAACTGCGGGAGGACCCCGGGACGGCGCACATCCGCGTTGTGATGATCACGGCGCGGGCGCAGGAGCACGACATCAGGCGGGGCCACGAGATCGGCGTGGACGCCTATGTGACGAAGCCGTTCGACCCGAACCAGCTGATCCAGACGGTGCGGAAACTCGCTGCGGTGTCCAGATAGTGGTCGGATAGTCTCACCAGGGTGACTCCGGCCGAGGTGAGCGATGCCCTTGTGGCCGCGGTGGGCGATGCCGTCGCGGCGGGTGAGGCAGACGTCGCGGTGCCGGACGAGGTGGTCGTGTTGAGTGCGGGCGCCGGGGTGTTCGAGAGTCCGGTGGCGCTGGTGCTCGGGGTCGAGCCCGAGGTGATCGCGAAGCGGGTCGCGGGGACGGTCACCGGGCGCGGGTTCGTGCGGGTCGAGGTGCCGGCGGCGGACGTGGTGCAGGCCATTCTGCGGGAACCCGGGTACGGGACCACCCGCGTTCCGCGGTTCGGGTGGGGTGATCGGCCCAGGTCGTTCGAGAACCCGGGGTTCGCGGTGCGGTACGCGTATGCGCGGGCGTGCTGGGTGGGGCGGTGGGCCCGGGACCTCGGGGTGCCGGAAGGGCGGCTCGAGCGGCCCGGGCGCGAGGAGACGCGGCTGGTGGGGGCGCTCGCGGAGGTGCCCGGGCGGGCGGCGCAGGCGGAGCGGGAAGGCGATGCCCGGCCGCTGGCGTTCTGCTTGGAGAGGGTGGCCGGGGCGTACCACGACGTCCATGAGCGGTGCCCGGCCGTGCCGGTGGGGTGCGAGAAACCCGGGGCGGTGCACGCGGGACGCGTCGGGCTGGCGCGGGCCGTGCGCATCGCCCTCGGCAACGGCCTGAAGATGATCGGTGAGACCCCAAGAGAGCGGATATGAGTCGAGTTCACCCTGCCGGGCCCCGGCACGCTGACGTCCTGCCCGAAGACCACCCGGCGGGCCCGGCGGACGATCTGAACGCCCTGGACGCGCACGTCTGGCCGCGTGGCGCGACCCGCGAGGGCGGCGTGCTGACGATCGGCGGCGTCGACGTGCGGGACCTGGCGAAGGAGTACGGGACGCCCCTGTACGTCTACGACGAGGAGGACGTGCGGTCCCGCGCGAGGGAGTACGTGGCGGCGTTCCACGACGGTGACGTGCATTACGCGGGCAAGGCGTTCCTGTGCACGGCGGTGGCGCGGTGGCTGAAGGAGGAGGGCCTCGGGCTGGACGTGTGCAGCGGGGGCGAGCTGGCCGTGGCGCTGGCGGCGGGTTTCCCGACCGAGCGGATCACGCTGCACGGGAGCAACAAGGCGTCCTGGGAGCTGGAGAAGGCCCTGGAGGCCGGGGTCGGGCGGATCGTGGTCGACTCGTTCGAGGAGATCGCGCGGCTGGGCTACCTGGCGCAGGAGAAGGGCGTCCGGCCGAAGGTGATGGTGCGGGTCACGACGGGCGTCGAGGCGCACACCCATGAGTTCATCGCGACGGCGCACGACGACCAGAAGTTCGGGTTCTCCCGGAGTTCCGGTGCGGCGCTGGAGGCGGTGCGGCGGGTGCTGGCGCTCAAGCAGCTGGAGCTGATCGGGCTGCACAGCCACATCGGGTCGCAGATCTTCGACGTGGACGGGTTCGAGGTCGCGGCGCACCGGCTGGCGGAGCTGCTGGTGGCGATCCGCGACGAGCACGGGATCGAGCTGCCGGAGCTCGACCTCGGCGGGGGCTACGGGATCGCGTACCTGCCGGGGGAGGAGCCGCACGACCCGAAGTCGATCGCGGACGGCCTCCGGGAGATCGTGGTGCACGAGTGCCGCGCGTACGGGCTGGCGACGCCGCGGCTGACGGTGGAGCCGGGCCGGGCGATCATCGGCCCGGGCGGCGTGACGCTGTACGAGGTCGGCACGGTGAAGGACGTGGAGGGCCTGCGGACGTACGTGTCGGTGGACGGCGGGATGAGCGACAACCTGCGCACCGCGCTGTACGGCGCGGAGTACACCGGGGCGATCGCCAGCCGGTCGTCGGACGCACCGCCCATGCTCAGTAGGCTTGTCGGCAAGCACTGCGAAAGCGGCGACATCGTCGTGCGCGACCTGTGGTTCCCCGAAGATATTGCGGCGGGGGACCTGGTGGCGGTCGCCGCGACCGGTGCGTACTGTCGTTCGATGGCCAGTAACTACAACCACGTCCCGAAGCCCGCCGTGGTGGCGGTGAGGGACGGCAGGTCGCGCGTGATCGTCCGCCGGGAGACCGCCGAGGACCTGCTGCGGCTGGATGCGGAGGTCGAAGCGTGAAACCCGAACGTGGCCCGCTGCGGGTCGCGCTGCTGGGATGCGGCACCGTCGGCAGCGAGGTCGTCCGGCTGCTGAACGAGCAGGCCGACGATCTCGCCGCGCGGGTGGGGACGCCGCTGGAGCTGGCCGGGGTCGCGGTGCGGCGGCCCGAGCGGGTGCGCGCGGGCGTCGACCCGGAGCTGGTCACCACGGACGCGCAGGCGCTGGTCACGCGGGACGACGTGGACATCGTCGTCGAGGTCATCGGCGGCATCGAGCCGGCCCGGACGCTGATCCTGGAGGCGATGAAGACCGGCAAGTCGGTCGTCACCGCGAACAAGGCGCTGCTGGCCGAGGACGGGGCGACGCTGTTCGCGGCGGCCCGGGAGTACGGCGCGGACCTGTACTACGAGGCGTCGGTGGCGGGAGCGATCCCGCTGCTGCGGCCGCTGCGGGAGTCGCTGGTCGGCGACCACGTGCACCGGGTGCTCGGCATCGTCAACGGCACGACGAACTACATCCTCGACCAGATGGACTCCGCCGGCGCGGGGTTCAACGAGGCGCTGGAGGAGGCGCAGTCGCTCGGGTACGCGGAGGCGGACCCGACGGCGGACGTCGAGGGGTTCGACGCGGCGGCGAAGGCGGCGATCCTGGCGCAGCTGGCGTTCCACACGCCGGTGACGGCGGCGGACGTGCACCGGGAGGGCATCACCGAGGTGTCCGCGGCGGACGTCGCGGGCGCCAAGGGCATGGACTGCGTGGTCAAGCTGCTGGCGATCTGCGAGCGCGTCCCGTCGGAGGACGGCCGGAACGGGCGCGGGGTGTCGGTCCGGGTGTACCCGGCGATGATCCCGCGGACGCATCCGCTGGCCAGCGTCCGCGAGGCCTACAACGCGGTGTTCGTGGAGGCCGAGTCGGCGGGGTCGCTGATGTTCTACGGCGCGGGCGCGGGCGGGGCCCCGACGGCGTCGGCGGTGCTCGGCGACCTGGTCGCGGTGGCGCGCAACGTGGTCGGCGGCACGCCCGGCCCGGTCGAGGTGACGTACGCGAAGCTCCCGGTGCTGCCCATGGGCGAGACCGTGACCCGCTACTACATCCATCTGGACGTGACGGACGAGGCGGGCGTGCTCGCCACCGTCGCGGAGGAGTTCGCCCGCCACGAGGTGTCGATCCAGGCCGTCCGGCAGGTGGGGCTGGGCGAGGAGGCGCAGCTCGTGGTGGTGACGCACAGGGCGCCGGACGCGGCGCTGTCGGCGGTCGTGCGGGGCCTGCGGGGGCTGGACAGCGTCCGCGAGGTCGCCAGCGTCATGCGCGTCGAGGGCGAGGAGTGAGATCCCGGTAGAATCCGGGTCCACAATCCGCAGGTCAGCCGAGGAGACACTGACGTGAACGGGAACGCCCGCGTGTGGCGCGGCCTCATCGAGGAATACCGCGACCGGCTTCCGGCGACGGACGCGACGCCCGTGGTGACGCTGCTGGAGGGCGGCACGCCGCTGGTGCCGGCCGTCCGGATCTCCCAGCTGACCGGCTGCGAGGTGCACCTGAAGGTCGAGGGCCTCAACCCGACCGGTTCGTTCAAGGACCGCGGGATGACGATGGCGATCAGCAAGGCGGCCGAGGACGGCGCCAAGGCGGTCATCTGCGCCTCGACCGGCAACACCTCCGCGTCGGCCGCCGCGTACGCCGTGCGGGCCGGGATGACGTGCGCGGTGCTCGTCCCCAACGGCAAGATCGCGATGGGGAAGCTCGCGCAGGCGCTGGTGCACGGCGCGCGGCTGCTGCAGGTCGACGGCAACTTCGACGACTGCCTGGAGCTGGCCCGCAAGCTGTCCGTCGACTATCCGGTGGCGCTGGTCAACTCGGTCAACAAGTACCGGCTGCAGGGCCAGAAGACCGCCGCGTTCGAGATCGTGGACACGCTCGGCGACGCGCCGGACGTGCACTGCCTGCCCGTCGGCAACGCCGGCAACATCTCGGCGTACTGGATGGGCTACAAGGAGTACGCCGCCGACAAGGTGGCCGCGCGGACGCCCCGGATGCTCGGGTTCCAGGCAAGCGGCGCGGCGCCGTTCGTGAAGGGCGAGCCGGTGCTGAAGCCGCAGACGATCGCCACCGCGATCCGGATCGGCAACCCCGCGTCCTGGGACCTCGCGATCGCCGCGCGCGACGAGTCCGGCGGCGCGATCGACTCGGTCACCGACCGGCAGATCCTGGCCGCCTACCGGCTGCTGGCCAGGGAAGAGGGCGTGTTCGTGGAGCCGGCGTCCGCGGCGAGCGTGGCGGGGCTGCTGCAGGCCGCCGAGCAGGGCGTGGTGAAGCCCGGGACGCGGGTCGTCTGCACGGTGACCGGCAACGGCCTGAAGGACCCCGACTGGGCGATCTCCGGCGCGCCGGCCCCGACGGTCGTCCGCGTCGACGCCCACGAGGCGGCCTCCGCGCTCGGCCTCGCCTGATGGCCCCTGCCGAACCGGAGAACCGGCCGGAGAAGTCCGTCGTGGTGCGGACGCCGGCGACGAGCGCCAACCTGGGGCCGGGCTTCGACTCGCTCGGCCTGGCGCTGTCGCTGCACGACGACGTCGAGGTGGTGCTGACCGGCGACGGGGTGTCCATCGAGGTGGACGGGGAGGGCGCCGAGGTCGCCGACCGCGGCGAGCGGCACCTGATCGTGAAGGTGCTGCGGCGGGCGTTCGACGCGCTCGACGATCTCGCCGCGGCCGGACCCGGCCAGCCGGCCGGGCAGCCGAAGGGCATCCGGCTGCGGTGCCGCAACCGCATCCCGCACAGCCGCGGGCTCGGCTCGTCGTCCGCGGCTATCGTCGCGGGGATCGTCGCCGCGCGGGCTCTGCACCCGCACGGCGACCTGATGGACGACGACGCCGCGCTGCGCCTCGCGACCGACATCGAGGGGCATCCCGACAACGTCGCGCCGTGCCTGGCGGGCGGCCTGACCATCGCCTGGACGACCCCGGACGGGGCGCGCCTCGTCCGGCTGGATCCGCAGGTCAAGCAGGTGGTCGCGTTCGTTCCCGAGCAGCGCCTGGCGACCGAGCGGGCGCGCGGGCTGCTGCCGGACAGCGTCCCGCACGCCGACGCCGCGGCCAACGCGGGACGCGCCGCGCTGCTCGTCGCCGCGCTCCGCGACGGGCTCGGCGCCGAGGTCCTCCTGGACGCCACCCAGGACCGGCTCCACCAGAATTACCGCGCGCCCGCGATGCCGGAGTCGGCGGAACTCCTCGAACGGCTCCGTTCGGCCGGAGTACCGGCGGTGATTTCCGGGGCGGGACCCACTGTCCTGGCCTTCACAACCGCATCACGAGTTGATTCGATGGCTCTGCGAGTGGGTAATGGGTGGCACGAGCACCCGTTGGACGTCGCGACCCGCGGTGCACGCGTCCTGCCCGGTGAACCCGACCACCGGACGTGACGCGGTGCCGGCGGGGGACCGCTGCCGGGATCGCCGCGACGCTCCGGCCGGTGCGGGTCCGCACAAGATCCACCTAGGTAAAATGCGAAGACATCGACCTCTGGGGAATAGCAGTGTGCCCTGGTGATGTTAGGCTGATTGCCGCACCAGATGCCCCGTTCGGGGCAGCGTGCTCGTCAGCCGCGCGTCGCCTGTCCGGCCCTCCGGCCGTGTCGGTCCCGCGTACCAGGCTCCCCGACACCGTGACATTCCGTTGTCAGGCATTCCAGCGAAACTTCGGACGTGGCGGTGACGGGGACACGTGCGAGCGAACCGTCCCGTCCACCATCTGGCTGTGCCCAGAAAATCGCCGATCCCGGCCCCATCGTGATCAGCGGAGCCCGACTCGGCGCCCCCGCCGGGCCGTATTACCGGGTTGACCGGCCGAACTGCCGGCCGACGCCCGCTCCCTGGGAAGGACCCTTAGTGAGCGAATCCAGCGAACTCCTTACGGACGCATCCAGCACGGCACCCGCGGCCGACGCCGCCCAGAACGGCGCGGAGTCCGCCGCCCCCCGGCGCCGCCGCGGCACCGGCCTCTCGGCCATGGTGCTGCCCGAGCTCAAGGCGCTCGCGTCCAGCCTCGGCATCACCGGCGTGACCGGGATGCGCAAGAGCCAGCTCATCGCCGCCATCCAGGAGAAGCAGGGCGGCCAGGGGCAGGGCTCGGCGGGCGAGCAGGGAGCCGCTGCCGGGGCCGTCGCCGGGGCCGGCGAGGGCGACCAGGGCAAGGCCGCGCAGCCGGCCAAGGCCGAGCGTCCGCGCCGCACCCGCGCCGCGGCCAAGCGCGAGACGTCCGAGCAGGTCGCCATCCCCGACACCGCGCCCGCGCCCGCGGCCGAGCCGGTCGCGGCGGAGGCGCAGCCGGGCGCGCAGGACGGCAGGCAGCAGTCCGACAAGCAGGACGGCAAGACCGCCGAGCGCCCCGAGAGGGCCGAGCGGCAGGGCGGCCGTCAGGGCGGTCGCGCGGCCGACAAGCAGGACCGGGGGGCGTCCGAGGGCCGGGGCGAGCGCGGTGACCGGCAGAACCGGGAGCCGGCCGCGGCCCAGGGCGGCGGCTCCGAGGACGGCGAGGCGCAGGGCGGGCGCGAGTCCGGCCGCGAGGGCGGCCGGGACGGCCGCGAAGGACGCGAGGGCGGGCGCCAGCGCCAGCGCGCCGGCCGTGAGCGCGGCGA
>NZ_BAAAMR010000093.1:0-38248 GCF_039529375.1 Actinomadura napierensis | reverse complement strand
CCCCCCCCCCCCCGCCGCCGGCCGCCGCCAGCCCGGCGGACGCCCCGTCGCCACCGGCGGGCGCCCCTTCACGGCCGGCGGGCGCCGCGTCGCCGGCGGGGCGGGCGTAGCGGCCGGTGGTCGTGGACCAGTGCAGGTCGCCGGCCATCCAGCGGCGCATCGCCTCGACGTAGCGCGCCAGGCCGGCGCGGGCCGCGGCGTCCAGCCCGTGCTCGGCGGCGAGGACCGGCAGCCCGGCCCCGGCGGTCCGCTCGAACTGCCGGACGCGCGCCTCGACCAGGTCGGCGACGATGTCGGCGGCGCGCTGCGTCCCGCAGCCGAGGAACCGCTGGACGGCCACGACGCCGTTGTTGTGCTCGCCCTCGACCTCGGTCTCCTTGTGGAAGGAGAGCAGGTCGTTGCGGAGCCCGTGGACGTCGGCGAACGTGTCGCGCAGCGCCTGCATCGGCGTGGAGGACAGGACGTCGTCGGGCAGCCCGCCCGCGAGGGTGTGCCGCAGGAGCCCGGCGGTGAACGCGGCGCCGCTCGTCCTGCGGCGCATCTCGACGTAGTCGACCGGGTCGGGGACGCGGTTCTGCAGGAGCCCCGCCAGCTCCCACAGCCAGCTGTCGGTGAGCCGCCGCAGCGCCTCGGCGAGATCGGCCCGCTCGTCCTCGGGCATGGCGGCGGCGGTGCGGGCCCGCAGGTCGGCGAGGCCCCGCTCGACGGGGTCGGACGGCTCGGCGCCCGCCGGCGGCGCGAGCAGCCGGGCCGTGTACGCCTTGGCGCCGAGCAGGTCGCGGGGCCGTTTGAACCGTTCGGCGAAGAAGTCGTCGAAGTAGAACCGCCACACGTGCCAGTCGGCGATCAGTTCCAGTTCGGGGCCGGGCGCGTCGGGGTGGGTGAGCGCCGCGAACATCGCGTAGTCGGCGGCGTCGAACGCGTCCGGCGTCCACGGGACGGCGGAATCCGCGGCCGGCGACGGCCTGCCGGGGACGTCGCGGGGGGCGTCGCCGGGGACGTCCCCGTCCAGCATCCCCATCTCCCGCGCCCATGCCGCCACATGGGTGCGGAGCCCGGCGACGCGCGGGTTCACCAGCGTGTCGTACGGCAGCGTGAACGCCGGCATCCGGAACCCGCCGGAGGCGGGCGGCGGGCCGGGCGGCGGCATCGCTCCCGACGGCGTCCCCTCGGCCCCCCAGAGCCTGCGCCCGAAAGGCGGGGTGGTCAGCGATCGGATCCGCACCGCCGAGGTGCCGAGGCCGAGCAGCCCGGCGATCTCCGGCAGGCTCGCGAGCCCGCGCCGCCGCGCCGCGCCCTCGTTCATGTAGCGGCTGGAGCGCAGGTGCCAGGCGTGCCCGCCGGACTGCCAGTCCTGCAGGCCCCGCGCGTAGCGCAGCACGTCGAGGCGTTCCCGCGGGTCGAGCCCGTGCTCCTCGAACAGCATCGGCAGCTCGGTGAGGGCGGTGTTCTCGAACTGCTGCATCCGCGACGTCAGCAGGTCGTTGGTGATCTCGGCGGCGCGCTGCGGCTCGGTGCCGAGGAACCGCTCCATCACCAGGACGCCGTTGTTGACCTCGCCCTCCTGCTCGGTCTCCCGCTGGTAGGAGAAGATGTCGTTGCGCAGGTGGACGGCGTCGGAGAAGGCGTCCTTCAGCACCCGGAGCGGGCGCGTCCCGGCGACCCGCGCCGGCACCTCCGCGCCGGCCGCGACCTCGACCAGGTCAGCCGACCAGGGCGCGCCGCCGACCTTGCGGCGCATGTGCACGTAGTCGATCGGGTTCGGGACGCGCGACTCGTCGATGTTGGCCAGTTCCCACGCCGATTCCTGCAGCAGGTTGCGGGTGCTCTCGGCGAACCGCGCCCGCCACTCCGGCGACATCAGCGGGACGGTCCGCTCCCACAGGTCGGCGAGCCCCCGCTCGACCGGGTTCGCCGGCTCCGGGCCGCCGGCCGCCCCGGACGGGCCCCCCGCCTCCACGGGCATGAAGGCGGGGAGCCGCGCGAGGTACTCCTTGGCGCCCGCGAGGTCGCGGGGCCGCTTGTAGCGTTCGAGGAAGTGGTCGTCGAAGTAGAAGACCCACACGTACCAGTCGGTCACCAGGTCCAGGACGGGGCCGGGCGCCTCCGGGTGCGTGTACGCGGTGAGCAGCGCGTAGTCGTGGGCGTCGTACTCGTCCTCGCTCCAGACCTCGGGCCCCGTGGCGTCGGGCCCGAGGATCCCCATGTCGTGCGCCCAGCGCCTGGAGTGTGCGCGGGCCGCCTCGACGTGGGGGTTCAGCCGCGCGGGGTGCGGCATGTAGAACTCGGGGAGTTCGAACGGTCTCACTACGCCGCACCGCCGTGCGCGATCTCGACCGACTCCAGCATGCCGAGCGCGTCCGGGACCAGGACGGCCGCCGAGTAGTAGCAGCTGACCAGGTAGTTGATGAGCGCCTTGTCGTCGATGCCCATGTACCGGACGGACAGGCCCGGCTGGTACTCGTCCGGCAGCCCGGTCTGGTGCAGGCCGATGACGCCCTGCGTCGCCTCGCCGGTGCGCATCAGCAGGATCGAGCTGGTCGCGGTCCGGCTGACCGGGATCTTGCTGCAGGGGAAGATCGGGACGCCGCGCCAGCCCGGCACCTTGTGGCCGCCGACGTCCACGCTGTCGGGGTACACGCCGCGGGCGCTGCACTCGCGGCCGAACGCCGCGATCGCCTTCGGGTGGGCGAGGAAGAACGCCGGGTCCTTCCAGACCAGGGTGAGCAGCTCGTCCATGTCGTCGGGGGTGGGCGGCCCGAGCCGGGTGTGCACGCGCTGCGCCAGGTCGGTGTTGTGCAGCAGGCCGAAGTCCCGGTTGTTGATCAGCTCGTGCTCCTGGCGCTCGCGCAGCGCCTCGATGGTCAGCCGCAGCTGCTGCTCCACCTGGTCCATCGGCTCGTTGTAGAGGTCGGCGACGCGGGTGTGCACCCGCAGCACCGTCTGCGCGACGCTCAGCTCGTACTCGCGCGGGGCGCCCTCGTAGTCGACGAACGTGCCCGGCAGCACCGGCTCGCCGTCGTGCCCGGACGCCAGGTCGATCGCGGCCTCGCCGTGCTCGTTCGACGACCGGCCGGGGTCCGCCCGGTACTCGTCCAGGTGCGCCTGGAGCGAGGCGGACTGGCCGAGCGTCTCCTGGAAGTCGGCCTCGCTCATGCTGAGCACCGTCACCGTGGTCAGCGCCTTGACGGTGTGCTCCCAGGTCGCCGGCTCCGCGCCCTCGTCGGTGCCGACGAGGGTCCGCTCGCCGAAGAAGTCGCCGTCGGCGAGCGTCCCGTGCACGGCCTCCGCGCCGTACTCGCCGGCCCCCACCCGGCTGAGCTTGCCGTGCACGACGAGGACCACCCGGTCGATCGGCCGGCCCTCCTCCACGACGACGTCGCCGGGCTCGTACTCCTGCTGGGTGAACCGGCCGGCCAGCGCGTCCAGCGCGAGGTCGTCCTCGTAGCCGCGCAGCGGGGGCAGCTCGCCCAGCTCGCGCGGGATGACCCGGACGTCCGCGCCGGTCGTCACGAACGTCACCCGTCCGTCGCCGACCGTGTAGGTGAGCCGCCGGTTGACGCGGTAGGCGCCGCCGGACGCCTCCACCCACGGCAGCAGCTTCAGCAGCCACCGGGAGGTGATCCCCTGCATCTGGGGGACGGACTTGGTCGTGGTCGCCAGGTTCCGCGCCGCAGAGGTACTGAGGCTCAACTGCTCTTCCGTCACGTCCACACCACCGATTCGTCGTAGGTCTGCCATGGATGAACCAACGGAGACGCTACCGACGGTAATCAGACGGGCGCAACGAGCTATATGTTCGCCTGGCCGCCACAGAAGTCACACCGTCGGGCGATAGCCCGCGCGGGCCCGCCGGACGCGATTCCGGCCGGTATGGAAACGGGGTGCGCGGAGCCGGTGCCGGGCCGCACGGCGTCGACCTGCGTTTTTACCCTCCATAGAGGTTTCGGCGCAGGTCAGAGGGGTGACGCGTGACCCAAATCACGCCAGGGGACGGCCCGGACAGGGAAACCGGGAGCGCATCCTGGTGTTACGCAGGATGAGCATCGGACGCGGAACAGGACGCGCCCGGCGAAGACGGAGGGAGGCCCCCGGTGACCATGGTTTGGACCGCGCTGGCGATCGAGACGACCGTCGCACTCGTGATCGCGGGATCGCTGGTGGGCTGGGCCCGCCGGCACTTCGCCCGCTGACGCGTCGCACGCCGCCCGCGCCCGCGCGGCGGGAGGTCAGCGTTCCGCCCCGGAACCCACCGGTTCCGGGGCGTTCTCCATTCCGACCCGCTCGATCGGCACGTTCGCCGTCTCCTTGATCAGCAGGATCGGGACGAGGGCCACCACCGCCGCCAGCATGATGTAGTACGCCGGGACGTAGTTGCTGCCCGTCGCGTCGATCAGCGAGCCCACCAGCACCGCGGCCGTGCCGCCGAACAGCGACGTCGAGATGTTGTAGCCGATCGCGAACGCCCCGTACCGCACCTTCGTCGGGAACATCGCCGGGAACGTCGCGCCGATCACCGCGAGCATCAGCACCAGCAGCCCGCCGATGATCGCGTAGCCGAACGCGATGCCGAACCAGTTGTTGGTCTGCATCAGCGCGAACGCCGGCCAGCTGAACAGGATGAACCCGACCGCCGCCATCAGCAGCACCGGCCTGCGGCCGATCCGGTCCGACAGGTGGCCGGTCGGCAGGATCACCGCCATCATCGCGGCCTCCACCCCGATCGTGACCAGCTGCGACTTCACGCTGCCCATGTGCAGGAAGTCGACCAGGTAGGACGGCATGAAGGTGAGCAGCGTGTAGTCCGCGACGTTCAGCAGGAAGACGATCCCGATCAGCATCAGGATGATCTTCCAGTAGTGCTCCAGGGTCTCCTTCAGCGGCGAGCGGGCCTTCTTGCCGGACTGCTCCATCGCCTGGAACGTCGGGGTGTCCTCGATCCGGGTCCGGACGTAGAGCCCGACGATCCCGAGCGGCAGCGCGATCAGGAACGGGATCCGCCAGCCCCAGTCGTGCATCGCCGCGTCCCCGACCGCCAGGTTCACCAGCAGGACGAGCCCGGCGCCCAGGATGTAGCCGGTCAGCGTGCCGAACTCCAGGAAGCTGCCGAAGTACCCGCGGCGGTTCGTCGGCGCGTACTCGGCGATCATCGTGGCGGCGCCGCCGTACTCGCCGCCCGTCGAGAACCCCTGGGTGAGGCGCACCGCCAGCAGCAGCAGCGGGGCCGCGATCCCGATCGTCCCGTAGCCGGGCAGGATGCCGATCACGAACGTGGAGCCCGACATCAGGATGATCGTGGTGGCGAGCACCCGCTTGCGGCCGAGCCGGTCGCCCATCGGGCCGAAGAACAGCCCGCCGAACGGGCGGGCCAGGAACGCCGCCGCGATCAGCGCGAACGAGCGCAGCGTCGCGCTGCCGGAGATGTGCTCGGGGAAGAACCGCGTCCCGATGATCGAGGTCATGACCCCGGCGCTGAACACGCCGAAGTCGAACCACTCGATGCAGTTGCCCATCGCCGAGGCGATGACCGCCTTGTGCACCGCCCCGATGTCGACGCCCTCGTCGGCGGCGTGGTCGCCTCCCTGCGCCGTCTCCGCCGTCTCCGCCGTCTCCGCCGTACCCGCCGGGTCGGCGGACTCAGGACCGGACTCTGCGTTCATCCGCACCTCCCGGCCTTCCCCCTGCCCGAAGATCAGCGAAGCTAACGCGCGCGGTTTTGCGGTCCGGTGACTCGCCGGAGCGGGCGCGGTCAGGCCTTCCGGACGTTCCTGGCGGTGTCCTCGCCGCCCTCGGCGGCCGTTCCCTCCGCGTCCGCGTCCTCGGCCGGCTTCTCGGCCGGGACGCCGGAGGAGCCGTCGCCGAGGGTGTCGCCCGGGTCGCCGCCGAGCAGCTCGTCGGTGAGCTCCGGGAGCGCCGCGGTGCGCGACGGGTCGTCCTCCACCAGGTCCTCGTCGTCCTCCGGGATGGCCACCAGCGCCTGCGTCTCCTGCGCGCCCCGGCTGATCACGCCGCTGGCGAGGACGGTGTTGCGGTGCCGCAGCGCGCCGTTCTCCCGCAGCAGGTCGTCCATCTCCGCGCGCGCCCGCGCGATCCGCCGGCTCAGCCGGACGTGGACGAGGAAGCCGCCGGCGGCGACCCCGAGGATGAAACCGGCGATGGGAAGCCCGACCAGCGGCGGCGCGAGCATGGCCACCAGTGCGACGATGACGAGCGCGACGACGACCGCAAGTGCGCCAAAGTGCTGCTCCATCCAGTCGAGGACGGCGTTGACGCGCTTGGGAATCCTCACTCGGCTTCTCCTCCACTCGGCTCGGGACGGGCCGCTGCGCCCGGGGCAGGCCATCTGAGGGCAACGATCGGCCGCCGCCGCCGTGTTCCAGCGGCACCGCGGCCTGCGGAGCGGCGCCGTCCGCGGGGCGCCGGTTCCGGGGACGCCGCCATGGCTCGCGCGACCGGACGGCACGGGCGCGCCTCCGGAGCGGCGCAGCCGCGCCGCTCGCGCGCCGCACGCCCCCGCGAAAGTTCACGGCGGGGGACGTGGAAAACCCTAACAGCATGTGACGACGGACCCGTACGGGCGCCCCGCGGTCACGCGCCGTGGCCAGGGAGGCCGCCCGCCGCGGTCCGCGGCGTGGCCAGGGTCACCGCGCCGCCGTCCGGGATGCGAGCACGGCCCCGCGCCGAATATCGTCGGTGAATATGAGCGAACATTTTGACGTCGTGGTCCTGGGCTCGGGTCCGGGTGGATATGTCGCCGCGATCCGGTCGGCACAGCTCGGGCTGAAGACGGCGATCATCGAGGAGCGGTACTGGGGCGGCGTCTGCCTCAACGTCGGCTGCATCCCCTCGAAGGCGCTGCTGCGCAACGCCGAGCTGGCGCACATCTTCACCCAGGAGCAGAAGACCTACGGGATCAACGTCGAGGGCAACGTCACCTTCGACTACGGCGTCGCCTACCAGCGCAGCCGCCAGGTGTCGGACAAGCTCGTCAAGGGCGTCCAGTTCCTGATGAAGAAGAACAAGATCACCTCCTATGACGGGCGCGGGACGTTCACCGACCCGAACACCCTCCAGGTCGCCAAGGGCGACGGCTCCACCGAGACCGTCACCTTCGACAGCTGCATCATCGCGGCGGGCGCGCACACCAAGCTGCTGCCGGGCACCTCGCTGTCGGAGCGGGTCGTCACCTACGAGGAGCAGATTCTCAGCTCCGAGCTGCCGGGGAGCATCGTCATCGCCGGCGCGGGCGCGATCGGCGTCGAGTTCGCCTACGTCCTGCACAACTACGGCGTGAAGGTCACGATCGTCGAGTTCCTCGACCGGGTGGCGCCCAACGAGGACGCCGACGTGTCCAAGGAGCTGGCCAAGCGGTACCGCAAGCTCGGCATCGACGTGCTGACCTCCACCCGCGTCGACGGCATCGACGACTCCGGCGAGAAGGTCAAGGTCACCGTCACCGGCAAGGACGGCGCCCAGCAGGTCATCGAGGCCGACAAGGTGCTGCAGGCGATCGGCTTCCAGCCGAACGTGGACGGCTACGGCCTGGACAAGACCGGCGTCCAGCTCACCGAGCGCGGCGCGATCGACGTGGACGGCCGCTGCCGCACGTCCGTCCCGCACATCTACGCGATCGGCGACGTCACCGCCAAGCTGATGCTCGCGCACGCCGCCGAGGCGATGGGCATCGTCGCCGCCGAGACCATCGCGGGCGCGGAGACGATGGAGCTCGACTACGTGATGATCCCCCGCGCCACCTACTGCCAGCCGCAGATCGCCTCGTTCGGCTGGACGGAGGCGCAGGCGAAGGAGCAGGGCTTCGACGTCAAGGTCGCCAAGTTCCCCTACAGCGCCAACGGCAAGGCGCTCGGCATGGGCGAGGGCGACGGCTTCGTCAAGGTGATCAGCGACGCCAAGTACGGCGAGATCCTCGGCGCCCACATGGTCGGCCCCGAGGTGACCGAGCTGCTGCCCGAGCTGACCCTCGCCCAGCAGTGGGACCTGACCGTCCACGAGGTCGCCCGCAACGTGCACGCCCACCCGTCCCTGGGCGAGGCCGTCAAGGAGGCCGTGCACGGCCTCGCCGGCCACATGATCAACCTCTAGACCGGTTCCGGCGTGCCCGTCCCCGCGGACGGGCGCGCCGCGTCCCGCCGCCCGGTCACCGCACCGCGCACCGGGCGAGCCGGACGATCCCCCCTCTGATGCGCTCCTCCCCCAGTTCGGGCAGGAGCGCCGCCACGTGCTCGGCCGACAGCGCCGCGAGCACGGCGTGCGCCGCGTACTCGGGGTCGGGTGCCCCGTTCGCGAGGATCGCCACGTGGCGGTGCCAGAACCGGTACGCGCCGATCCGGTACCGCGCGCCGGGCGAGGCCGTCTCCGACATCCGCACGAGCGCCAGGTGCTCCAGCAGGTAGTCCAGGTACGCCTCGACGAACGCGACCAGGCGCTCCCCGTCCCCCGCTTCCGGGCCCAGCGGCGGAGGCCCGTGCAGGATCGCCTCCTGCAGCACGCGTTCCCGCGCGTCCAGCAGCGCGACCGCAAGGCCCGCCTTGTCGCCGAAGCGCCGGAACAGCGTCCCCTTGCCGACACCTGCCTCCGCCGCCACCTGGTCCATCGACACCGCGTCGACGCCCCGCTCGGCGAACAGCCGGGCGGCCGCCTCCAGCACCGCCGCCCGGTTGCGCGCCGCGTCCGAGCGCTCCTTGGGCGGCGGGGTGCGCAGGAGTTCCAGCGGCATTGCAGAAGCGGACTGTGGTCCGGTACCGTCTCGAGGCATAACCGGACTATAGTCCGTCTTCTCTGGAGGCACAGCCATGACCACACTCATCGGCCGGGACGAGCTCAGGGCGGCGATCGACGCCGGGACCGTCACCGTCGTCGACGCGCTCGGCGGCGAGTACTACGCCGAGCAGCACCTGCCCGGCGCCGTCCCGCTCGTCGCGGCGGACGTCGACGCGCAGGCACCCGCCCTGCTCCCCGACCGCGGCGCCGCGATCGTCACCTACTGCTCCAACCCCGCCTGCGCCAACAGCGGCCAGGTCGCCGACCGGCTCACCGCCCTCGGCTACACCGACGTCCGCAAGTACCCCGAGGGCATCGAGGACTGGGTGAACGCCGGCCTCCCCACCGAACCCGCCCAACTGCGCGCCGGGACGGGGGCGCGGCTCCCGTCCCGGCCGCCCGGCGGGGCGATCACTTAAAGTGATCGCATGGGGGAGATCGAAGAGGAGCGGCTGATCACGACGGCGACCCGCATCTTCGCCGAGCTGGGGTACGACGGGACGTCGCTGCAGATGATCGCCGACGCGGCGGGCTACGACATCGGCGCCGTCCACGGCGTGGCCGCGACCAAGGCGGACCTGTACGGCGCCGTCATGCAGCGCGCCGACGAGGTGGAGGAGGCGGCCATGCAGGCCGCGCTGACCCAGTTCACGCCGGGCCGGGAGGGCATCGTCCGGCTCGCGGACGCCTACCTCGACTTCTACGTCACCCACCCGCAGGTGCTGGCGCTGTGGCAGCACCGGTGGATGGGGGACGCCGCCGACCTGCCCGGGTTCGAAGAGCTCTACACCAAGCCGCTGTCGGTCCAGATCGCCGACACCATACGCGACCTCCTGCCGCCCGACGTCGACGCCGACTACCTCATCTGGAGCGTGGTCTGGTGCGTCTACGGCTTCCTGACCGGCGGCGTCGTCCGCAGCGGTCCGGGCGAGCCGCCCCGCCGCCACACGCCGAGCAGCGCCCCCTGCCCCCACGACGACGTGGAGGGCTTCCGCACCTTCCTGCACACCATGCTCGACCACATGTTCACCCCGCTGCCCCGCTGAGGCCCGCCGACCGGCCGACGGGTTCGCAACGAATCGCCGTCCCCGACCCTGAAGACGCAACGAATACCCAGGTCAGCGCAAGGTCGACGCATTGGAACGCAGGGCTTTCGTTTCTAGGCTTTCGCTCAGTCGATGTCCTTTGGAAGCCCAGGAGACGAGCATGACCGTGATGCCGGCAACGGAGCCGAGCACCCCCCAGCGGACCGCGACGCGGCGCCGCTACCTGATGTGCCGCCCCGAGCATTTCGCGGTGACGTACGCCATCAACCCGTGGATGAATCCGGCCGCGGGCTCGGACGCGGGAAGGGCCGTCGAGCAATGGGAGGCGCTGCGCGCCGCCTACGTCTCGCTCGGGCACGAGGTCGACCTCATCGACCCGATCGGGGGCCTTCCCGACATGGTCTTCGCCGCGAACGGCGCGCTCGTCGTCGGCGGACGCGTCTACGGCGCGAAGTTCACCTTCCCCGAACGCTCCGCGGAGGGCCCCGCGTACACCGACTGGCTCCGCAAGAACGGCTTCCCCGACGTCCTCATTCCAGAGCACACCAACGAAGGGGAAGGCGACTTCCTCACCCTGGACGGCGTCATTCTCGCGGGCACGGGATTCCGCACCGACATCGCCGCCCACCAGGAGGCGCAGGAGTTCCTCGGACGTCCCGTGGTGACGCTGCGGCTGATCGACCCGCGCTTCTACCACCTGGACACCGCGCTGTTCCCGCTAGGCGGCGCCAACGTCGCCTACTACCCGGGCGCCTTCTCCCCCGGCAGCCGCGCCGTGCTCGAACGGCTCTTCCCGGACGCCGTCATCGCCGGCGAGGCGGACGCGGCCGTCCTCGGCCTGAACGCCGTGTGCGACGGCCGCAACGTCGTCATTAACGCCGAGGCCACCGTCCTGATCGCCGCGCTGCGCGAACGCGGATACGACCCCGTCCCCGTGGACCTGTCCGAACTCCGCAAGGCCGGCGGCGGCCCCAAATGCTGCACCCTGGAACTACGCCCCTGACTCACCCGCCCGGCGGCGGCCGCCGCTCCCCGCCGCCGGGCCCCGAGCTCTCATGACCGGCCTCCCACGCCTTCAACGCGGCACGATCTTCCGGCCGGTCCGGTTCCCAGCCGAGGAAGTCGCGGACGGCGGCGCCCACGTCCTCGCGCACGATCTCGCCCTCGTCCTCGTCGCCGGTGAGCGGCACCAGCGTGGGACTGTTCAGGTGCAGCGACAACCGGGTCCCCGCGTCGGCCGAGGCACCGCCGTAATGGTAGGAGTGCTGGATCCCGTTGTAGACGAGATTCCACAACCGCCGGTTCTTACCGAACTCCTTCAGCTCTATCTTGACTTCTCGTTCGCCCCTGTCCTTGAGCCGCAACTCCCGATCGCCGGTAACCTCGATCTCGGTCAGCTCGTACAGCTTCACCCACTTCCAGGCGTAGCGGAGCCAGTCGGCGCCGCAGTCGATCCGCCATTCGATGAGGCCGAAAAGCGCTCCCAGGCCGGACAGCGCGAACAGCAGAGCCCACATTCGCCAGTCCTGCGCCCACCCGAAACCCCTGTTCGCGATTGCGAGATAGACCACTCCGATGGCGCAGAGGACGAGAAACGCCCCCCGGACCCTCCGATCCCGTGACCGGGGCGTCCATTCCAAGGTGATCCCTTGCCCTTGGGGCGGCCGTGGGCGCCGCGTCCTCGGACGCTTCAACGGCCGGCTCCAGTCGGGGAGATCCGGTGCGTCCGGTGGCCGCGGCAGACCGGTCCGAGCGTCCGGCCGCGGAGGCAGCTTTCCCCTCTCCGGCCTTTTCACCGGAACCTCGGCCAAGAGAGTTCCTTGACGCCGTCGGCGGCGCCATGAAGCAGCCCGCTCCCCGACTCGGCGAGCTTGGAGGCCACCGTCCCGCCCCACTCGTCGATGCCGAAGGCCACGCCCGCTCCGACGATGACACCGGCGAGCCCGCCGAGCACAGCCCCCTCGGGCCCCGTAATGGCCCCGTCCACCGCGCCCGTGACGGCAGCGCCCGCCACGGTTCCCCCGATCTCGGAGGCCGCCGACTTGACCGGCTGCTTCCCGTGACGCACGTCGTTCCCTATGGCGACTCCCGTGACGAGCCAGCCGGCCACCGGGATGCCCTTGCTCGCCAGTCCGACCTTTCCCAGACCCGGCACTTCGGTGAGGCTCCGCGGAATCCGATCACCGTCCAGGACCCATTTTCCGCCGGGCGCGTGCTCCAAGGCCGTAAGGATCTTGTTGTCCTGGCTCAGCTGCCTGTAGCGGTTCGCCTCTATGTCGGCGAGGCCCTTCCTGATGATGACGCTCCGGGCAGTGACCGGCGGCAGATCCTCGTCGAGCAGCTTGGCCCCTTCGAGCGCCTTCTCCTCCCACGCCTCCGCGAGCTTCACGAATCTCTTGCTGCGGGCGATGAGGCCGCCGGTGTAACCGATGCCGAGGTTCGCGACGTTGAAGGGGGTCGTGTCATTGAAGCCTTGCAGGAACTGCATCAGCGTGCTCTGGGAGGCCGTCTCCTTCTTACGGCACGCCGAGACGATGAGCGCGGCGTCGGTGTACGCCCTCACCTTGCTCGCGTAGGCGCCCAGTTCCTTGTTGTAGGCGGCGTTGGCGCGGCCCATCGGGGAATCGGGTTCGTAGGGGCCTTGAGCCCCCGCCAGGCCGGTGCGGGGCGGGGGTGGGCCGGGGTCGTGGACGGTGTAGCCGTCGACGCGGAGGCCGGCGGACGTGGCGATGTCGCGGGCGCGCTTCATGGCCGCCCGGCAGTCGTCGAGGTCGCCGGCGTGCTCGTCGAGGGCCTTGCCGGTGCGGCCCAGGCCGGTGGAGACGCCGTCGATCCTGGTGCCGAAGTTGGTCATGACGTAGCGGTAGCCGCTCGCGGCCGTCCCGTCCCAGCCGGGCTGCGACTGCGTGCGGGTGCGCTGGAGTTCAGCGGACGCCTGGTCGGCGGCGCCGGAGGTCCGCCGCAGCCAGGTGCCGGTTGCGCGGAGGGCGGCGGGGTCGCCCTTGATCTCGGTGTCGAGAGGCATGTCAGGAGATCCCTCGGACGATCTTGCAGCCTTCGGGGGTGTTCACGTACTTGATCGTCTGCTCGGCCTTGGCGTAGATCCCCTGGTTGTGGACGACCGTGTCGGCGGACACGGTGAACGCGTCCACGATCCCGCCGAGGGATTCGGCGAACAACTCCAGGACGGAGGCGACGGCCGCCGTGCAGACGCCGGCGTCCGGTGCATTGGGCGCGGAGGCGGCCTGGCCGTCGAGTTTCGCGCCGGTGCCGTGGAGCTGCTGGGCAAGCCGTCCGAGGGCGCCGTCGTAGAGGAGGTAGCCGCCCCCGCCGGTGGTGCCGGGAATGAGGCCGTCGGTCATGAGGGGTCCCCTTCCATTCCGGTGAAGTCGACGTCCCAGAGGACGACGTCGGCGCCGGTGAGTTCGGCGAACTTCTCGATGCCCTCGGGGGCCCGGAGCTGGACGGCGACCCACGGCTGGTCCTCGCCGCAGCCCGCGACGAGCAGTTCCAGCGAGGAGTAGAGGGGCAGCACGCGGCGGCCGTCCTCGAAAAGGCTCAGTGCGAATTCGGCGGCGGTGTCGCCCTGCTGGAAACGGCGGGAGGGAACGTAGACGAGCTGGGTCCAGATGGCCGTGCCGTCGCCGTCATCCGCCATTCGTACCCCCGGCATGGACATCGAAGGAAGCGGCTCAACCTTACACAGCGGAGTCCACCGGCCGTCAATGAATATCTGACCACGGATCGATGCTCATTCCGGCCGACTGAAAAGGGGTTTCCGGCGTTTTACGGGTTCTCGGTGAGGGCGAGGTGGCGGCGGGTCAGGTGGCGGGTGCGGAGGACGCCGGCGATGCCGATCGTCCAGATGAGGGCCTGGACGGTCCAGGCGGCGCGGAAGGCGGACGGGGTGAAGTCCTTGCCGGGCGACAGGGCGTCCAGCACGAGCCCGATCAGCAGGATCGTGACCAGCGAGGCGACGAAGCCGCCGACGTTGACGATGCCGGTGGCGGTGCCCTGCCGGGCGGGCGGGTTGAACGTGCGGGCGAAGTCGAAGCCGATCATCGAGCCGGGGCCGCCGAGCGCGATGCACAGCACCAGCAGGACCAGCAGCCAGGACGGGGCGGGCGGCGGGCAGGCGAGCACGGCGGCCCACGCGCCGGCGTTGATCGCGACGATGCCGAGGACGAGCCGGGAGCGGTGCGCCGGGTGGCGGCCGACGAACCGCCCGACGAACGGCCCGGACATGACGTTGGCCAGCACCAGCAGGGTGAGCAGGGTGGACGCGGCGGCGGGCCGCATCCCCTGGCCCGAGACCAGGTACGGGTAGCCCCACATGAGCGCGAAGGTGCTGGAGGAGAACTGGGTGACGAAGTGCGTCCACAGGCCGAGCCGGGTGCCGGGATGCCGGAACGCGCTGGCGAGGTCGCGGCCCACCTGGCCGAGCGGCGGCGCGGCGGTGCGGACGGCGCCGGGCGCGCGGTCGCGCAGGACGGCGATCGCGAGCACACCGACCAGGACGCCGAGGGCGGCGGCGGAGCCGAACGCGGTGGTCCAGCCGGGGCCGTGCAGCAGCGCGACGAGCGGGACGGCGCTGAGCACCTGGCCGAGCTGCCCGAGCAGGCCGGTGAGCTGGGTGACCAGGGGCGCCTGCCGGCCGGGGAACCAGGTGGCGACGATGGACAGCACGCTGATGAAGGTCATCGCGTCGCCGGCGCCGACCATGACGCGGGCGGCGACGGCGGTGCCGACGCCGGTGGAGACGGCCATCAGCGCCTGCCCGGCGGCCATCAGCAGCGCGCCGCCGGCGATCATCCGGCGCGGGCCGACGCGGTCCAGCAGCAGGCCGACGGGGATCTGCAGGCCCGCGTAGACGAGCAGCTGCAGGACGGTGAAGGTGGCGAGGATGCCGGCGGACGCGCCGAAGCGGTGCACGGCGTCGAGGCCGGCGACGCCGAAGGACGTCCGGTGCAGGACCGCCGCGACGTAGGCGAGGACGCCGACTCCCCACAGCGCCCAGGCGAGGGGCGGTGCGCTCCGCCGTTCCAGGGGTTCCAGGGGGTTTTCGGTACTTTGGGCGATCTGCACGTAAAGCGATTTTAGGTCACGTACCCGGCTCCTCAGTCGGCGGGCAGCCGGCCGAGGGCGGCGTAGAGCGCCTCGGTGCACGGTCCCTCGACGCCCAGCTCGGGCCGCCACCGCCAGGGCCGGACCAGGCCCGGCTCCTCGATCGCGAGGCCGTCGAAGAACTCCCGGATGCGCTCCGGCGGCCGGAACACGATCGGGCTCGTGGCCTGCGCGTAGACGGCCTCGACGCGGTCGAGCTCGTCGGCGGGGACGCCGTCGTTCGTCAGGTGCGACAGGGCGAGATACGAGCCGGGGCACAGCCGGTCCCGGAAGGCCGCCAGGATGCCCGCCGGGTCGTCGGCGTCCGGCAGGAAGTGCAGCAGCGCGATGCACAGCACGGCGACGGGGCGGGAGAAGTCGATCAGCTCCCGGAGGTCGGGATGGCCGAGGATGCCCTCCGGGTCCCGGACGTCCGCGGTGATCACCGTGGTGGTGGCGTTGGTGGCGAGCAGCGCGCGGCCGTGCGCCAGCACGATCGGGTCGTTGTCGACGTAGACGACGTGGGCGTCGGGGATGATCTCCTGCGCGACCTCGTGCACGTTGCCCTGCGTCGGGAGGCCGGTGCCCAGGTCGACGAACTGGTCGATGCCCGACTCGGCGAGATGGCGGACGACCCGCTGCAGGAACCGCCGGTTCTCCCAGACGACGGCGCCGGCCAGCATCTCCCCGATGGCCTCCTTGACCTTCTCCCCGGCCACGCGGTCGACCTCGTAATTGTCCTTGCCGCCGAGGAAGTAGTCGTACATCCGCGCCGGCGAGGGCTTGCCCGTGTCAAAAGGAACCATCGATTCGTTCTGCACATGCGCACCGTAGCCGAATCTGCAAGTGTCCACTGACAAACGCGCGCAAGGAACACGATACCGGCTGGATCGGCTACGGTCGGTGGCGATGAATCCCGACGAAATGCGGTGGCGGGACGAACGGGCGCTGCTGAACGCGGAGCGCGACCGGCTCGGACGGCTCGCGAGCGGCCTTTACCCCGGCGTTCCGCGCGTCGCGGGGACCCGGCTGATGTGCCGGGACGAATGGATTCCGACAGCGCCCGTCCCGCTGGAGGACGTCCGGCTGGAATGGGACGACGCCCCCGCCCCGCCCGCCGTGGCCGAGCCCACCGAGGGCCTGCCGGACGGATACCGCACCTACGCCGGCGCCATGGCGGCGCTCGCCCCGCCGCAGACCTTCGACGACCGGCCGAGCTACCGCCTGCTCGCCGCCGGCGCCGGCGCCGGTCCGCCGGTGCTGCGGTTCGGGCCGGCCCGGTACTTCGACGGCGTGAACGTGGGCGAGGCCGCGGCGCACGAACTGGCCGCCGACCGCGACGGCCTGCGGAAACGCGTCGGCGACCCGTGCGACCTGCGCCGCCGGACGGCGCTGTGCGCGATCACGACGCTGACCGTCACGGCGTCCGGCTCGTACGTCCTGCACTGGCGGGACCCGGCGAAGGTCGCGCACGCCGGGGGCCTCCACCAGGTCATGCCGGTCGGCGTCTTCCAGCCCCTCGTAGACGAGCGCGACGACCTCGACCTGTGGCGGTGCATGGTCCGCGAATACGCCGAGGAACTGCTCGGAATGGACGAGGACTACGGCGACGGCTTCGTCCAGGAGGAATGGCCTTTCCACCGCGCGATGACGCAGGCGCGGAACGAGCGGCGGATACGCGCCCATTTCCTCGGCCTCGGCGTCGACCCGCTCACCTTCGCGCTGGACCTTCTCACGGTCGTCGTGATGGACGACGCGGCGTTCGGCGACCTGTTCGGCGGGCTCGTCGCGGTCAACGACGAGGGCCGGGTGTCGACGGCGGCGTTCGACGGGACGGTCCCGGAGCCGATGCAGCCGGCCGGCGCCGCCGCGCTCGCGCTGGCGTGGCGGCACCGCGCCGCGCTCGGCATCGGCGCCTGAGGGTCAGCCCTCGCCGAGCGCCTGCCGGCTGAGCGCCCGCAGCTCGTCCAGTGCGTCGTCGAGGTGGTCGATGATCTCGGACGGGTCGGGCACGAGGTCGCGGCAGGCGACGATGCCGACGTTCACCTTGCCGTCGTAGGAGAACACCGTGATGTTCAGGCCGCCGCTGACGTCCGTGACGACGGAGATCGGGTAGTAGCCGAGGACCCGCGCGCCGCACAGGTACAGCGGGAACTGCGGGCCCGGCACGTTCGACACCACGAGGTTCACCGGGCGCAGCGAGACCGCCGACGCGGCCTGCAGCGCGAACCGGGTCACGGCGCCCGCGACCGGCGCGGGCAGCAGCCCGCTCATCTCCCGCACCCAGCCGCCCGCCGACGCGGTGAACCGCCGCTTGACCAGGTCCATGTCGCGGCGGACGGCGGCGTACCGCTCGGCCGGGTCGGGGACGTGCGTGGCCAGTGGCGCGCTCATGATCGACACCTGGTTGCCGCCGGCGCCGCCGTGGCCCGCGCGGCGCAGCGACACCGGCACGCCCGCGACCAGCGGGCCGTCCGGCAGGTCGCCGCGCTTGTCCAGCCACTGCCGCAGCGCGGTCGCGCACAGCGCCATGACCACGTCGTTGACGCTGCCGCCGAGCCCGCGGCGGATCTCCTTGACGTCCGCGAGCGGCAGCTCGCCGCAGGCGACCGAGCGGCGCCGCCCGACGGGCCGGTTGAACGGGGTCGCCGGCGCGGCGACCCGGGGCATCCGCGGCGCGGCGGGGCGGCCCAGCGCGCCCTGCACCATCGACGACACGAGCCCGACGCCCGGGACGGACGCCAGGCCGGGGATCTCGTCCAGGTAAGGGGCGGTGCGCGCGACCGACAGCGCGGACCGGACCGGATGCGCCGCCGCCCGCAGCAGCCCGGTCCCGACCATGCTCGCCGTGCTCGGGGCCCGCACGGGGGCGGCGTCGTCGGGCGGCAGCTCGCGCGGCTCGGGCGACAGGTCGAGCAGCGCGGCGAGCGTCTCGGCGGCCATCACGCCGTCGATCGCCGCGTGGTGGACCTTGATGTAGACGGCGACGCGGCCGCCCTGGAGGCCCTGGATGAGGGCGATCTCCCAGAGCGGGCGGGACCGGTCGAGCGGCTGCTCGTGCAGCATCGCCACCGCGTCGGCGAGCTGCCGGTCGTCGCCCGGCGCGGGCAGCCCGACCTCGACGATGTGCTTCTCCGGGGCGAAGTCCGGGTCGTCCTCCCAGTACGGGAAGTCCAGGCCGAACGGCACCGGGACGAGCCGGCGCCGCAGCGGCGCCGCCAGGTGCGCGCGGTCGCGGACCAGGCCCGCGACCATCGCGACCGTGAGCCGACCGCCGGGGCACGAGGCCGGGTCGAGCACCCCCAGCCCCGCGATGTGGGCATGGACGTTGCCCATCTCGGCGTTGAGGAATGTGGCGTCCACGCTGGTCAGCTGGGTCATCTCGCGTCCCGTCCGCTCGTCCTGCGTTTGCCTGCCCTCCCAGGTTTCGGCGGCGGACGCGGTAGGTCAACGCACCGCGTCAGAAAGTAACACCGACTTAACGGGACGTTTCACTCGGTTCATCTGCCGATTCGGGGCAACCGAGAAAACTTTTCCCGATCTTCCGTCCTGATGTGGTCAGGAGTTGTCACAAGCCTGATCAAGAAACCGTTCGGCCTCCGACCCTTTGATCATCGCACTAGGCTGATGCGCCATGACGGCACGCCCCCTCACCGAGATCGTCGAAGCCGGCTGGGCGCAGGCCCTCGCCCCCGTCGCCGGGACGATCGCGGCGGCCGGCGACTGGCTGCGCGCCGAGGTCGCCGCCGGACGCCGCTACCTGCCCGCCGGGAACCTGATCCTGCGCGCCTTCACCCAGCCGTTCGACGAGGTACGCGTGCTGATCGTCGGGCAGGACCCCTACCCCACCCCGGGCCATCCGGTCGGCCTCAGCTTCTCCGTCGCGCCGGACGTCCGGCCGCTGCCCGCGAGCCTCGTCAACATCTTCCGCGAGTACTGCGACGACCTCGGCCACCCCGAACCGTCCAACGGCGACCTCACGCCGTGGACCGAGCAGGGCGTCCTGCTGCTCAACCGGTCCCTCACCGTCATGCCCCGCAAGCCCGGCTCGCACCGCGACAAGGGCTGGGAGCAGGTCACCGAGCAGGCCATCCGCGCCCTCGCCGCCCGCGGCCGCCCCCTCGTCGCCGTCCTCTGGGGCCGCGACGCCCGCAACCTCAAGCCCCTGCTCGGCGACGTCCCGTGCATCGAGTCGCCCCACCCGAGCCCGTACTCGGCCGGCAGCGGCTTCTTCGGCTCCCGCCCCTTCTCCCGCGCCAACCAGCTCCTGGAGCAGCAGGGCGCCGCTCCCGTCGACTGGAAACTCCCCTAAGGGAGAGGGACGCCCGCTGGGTCAGCCCAGACGGCGCAGGAGGGTCGCGAACTCGCCGGTGCCCTCGGTGGGGGCGTCGGCGGGGAGGGGGGTCAGCCGGCGCTCGCCGTGGCTCCAGTAGACGCCGGGCGCGCACGGGTCCTCGGCGGCGGCGTGCATCTCGCGGACGACGTCGGCGAAGACGGGGAGCACCTCGCGGACGGCCGTGGACGTGATCGGGTACAGCAGCAGCGTGCTGTGGCACGGGACGCCGACCAGCGCGCCGTGCTCGTTCGGCACCGGGAGGAACTGGTCGACCTCGCTGAGCAGCGCCGACACGTACCGACTGCCCGGCTTGGTCACCACCCGGACGTCGCGTCCCGGCAGCAGCGGCTGGTCGTGCACGGCGACGTCCGACAGCTCGCGGTCGTGCGTGTTCGTCATCACATAGCCGAGCTTGTGCAGCCCGAGCAGGCCGGCGCGGGCCTTCGTCAGCGGGCCGCCGTAGCGCGGGTGCTCGATCATCACCATCGCGTCGAAGTGGTCCCCGGCGGGGACGACGACGAGGCCCTCGCGGTCGCGCGGCGCGAGCTTCGGCACGATCCGCAGCCGCAGCAGCTCGCGGACGTCGCCGAACAGCTCCATCTCGCCGACGGCGAGGAACGCGCGGTCGCCGACCTCGCGGACCCACTCGCCCACCACCTGCGGCCATACCGAGCGCGGCTCGCGGGAGCAGCGCTCCAGCACCGTCCAGCTGGAGGCGCGCGCCTCGGACCGGCCGAGCGGCAGCACCACCTCCGACGTCCCGGAGTCGAACCAGGCGCTGGGCGCCAGCGCCGGGAGCACGTCGCGGATGAGCGCGTGCACGTCCGCCGCCGCGTCCAACGGTTCCATGCTCATCCCCCTTCACCATCGGCGGATCACGTCACACCCCCACCTTCTCAGAGTTCCGGCCGCTTGTGGGATCCATCGCGATCCCGGCGCCGCACTCGCTGATCATGGCGTCCCTCAAGTACGGTGCTGACATGTCCGAACGCGTGTACCCGCCAGTGATCAAGACGGCCCTCGGCGTGTTCAAGGTCCTGAACACCAAGTTCCGGCTGGAGGGGACCGACCGGATTCCCAGCACCGGCGGTGCCGTGCTCGTCAGCAACCACGTCAGCTACCTCGACTTCATCTTCGCCGGCGTGGCCGCGCACCCGGCCGGGCGGCTGGTGCGGTTCATGGCGAAGAAGGAGATCTTCGACAACCGGATCGCCGGGCCGCTGATGCGCGGCATGAAGCACATCCCGGTCGACCGGGAGGCGGGCGCCTCCTCGTACGCGGCGGCGCTGAAGGCGCTGCGCGGCGGCGAGATCGTCGGGGTGTTCGCGGAGGCGACGATCAGCCGGTCGTTCACCGTGAAGGACATCAAGAGCGGCGCGGTGCGGATGGCGGTGGCGTCCAAGACCCCGCTGATCCCGGTCGCGATCTGGGGCCCGCAGCGGATGTGGACCAAGGGCCGCAAGCGCCGGCTGCTGCAGCGCAACGTCCCGGTGACGATCCTCATCGGCGAGCCCATGCACCCCAAGCGCGGCGACGACTACGACGAGGTCACCAAGGATCTGCGCGCCCGCATCTCGGAGCTGCTGGAGAAGGCGCAGCGCGAGTACCCGGAGGCCCCGAAGCCGGGCGAGAAGTGGTGGCAGCCCGCCTACCTGGGCGGCACCGCGCCGACGCCGGAGGAGGCCGAGAAGCTCGACTTCCAGGAGGCGGAGGCCCGCAAGGCGGCCCGGCTGGAGCGCGAGGCGCGCGAGGGCGGCGGCGCCTGAGCCGGCCGCGGGCCGCCGGCCGCGTCCCTAATTCGGTGGACGCGTCCGCCCGGCACGCCCGATGATCAATGACATGACCATGTCGCAGGAGAGCGGGCAGGACGTCCTGCATCTCGTCGGGCCCGGGGAGAACGCGACCGATCCGGGGCCCGAGTCGACGCTGCCCGTGGTCTTCAACCTCAGCGACAACAACTCCCCCGCCGACGTGATGGACGTGCTGTCGCTGCGCCCGTTCGCGTCCGGCGAGCAGCCCTGGTCGCGGTCGACGCGGCTGGACCACGTCCGCCCGGAGGCGCCGCTGCGCCCGGACGGCGCGCGCCTCGTGCGGGTCGCCCGCGAGAAGGGCAAGGAGTCGGTGCTGGCCGAGGGCGACGGCTGGACGCTGCTGACCAACCGGTGGAAGAACGGCAGCGCCTACCTCGCGGTGTCGGCGGTCTCCGACGAGCTGGCCGGGTCGGTCCTGGACGCGTCGGTGAAGGACGCGACGGACCCGCCGAAGACCGACGAGACCAGCGTCGAGATGGGCTTCTGGCACATGGGGATGCACGGCCCGTCCCGCGACGAGCGCGCGATCTCCGCCGACGCGTGGGAGGACATCCGCGGCAACTACACCGGCGCGGTCGCCGAGGCGCTCGACCAGGTGATGAGCCTGACCCGCGAGGAGGTGTCGGGCCGGCTCCTGCTGCTGCACGGCCCGCCCGGCACCGGCAAGACGACGGCGCTGCGCGCGCTGGCGCGGGCGTGGGGCAAGTGGTGCCAGGCCGACTGCGTGCTCGACCCGGAGGCGCTGTTCGGCACGCCCAGCTACCTCATGGAGGTCGCGGTCGGCGACGACGAGGACGAGAACCGCCGCTGGCGGCTGCTCATCCTGGAGGACTGCGACGAGCTGATCCGCGGCGAGGCCAAGCAGTCGACGGGCCAGGGCCTGTCGCGGCTTCTCAACCTCACCGACGGGATGCTCGGGCAGGGCCGGGACGTGCTGGTGGCCATCACCACCAACGAGGACCTGGCGATGCTGCACCCGGCGGTGGTGCGGCCGGGCCGCTGCCTCGCGCAGATCGAGGTGGGCCGGCTGACCCGCGAGGAGTCGGCGGCGTGGCTGGACGGCGCGGACGCCGCGGCCGAGATCGGCCCGGACGGCGCCACCCTCGCCGAGCTCGCCGCGCTGCGCAAGGGCGAGCGCCGCCCCGAGGTCCACGAGAGGCCCGCCTCCGCGACCGGCTTCTACCTCTAGCCTCCCGTCGGCTTGCGGCGGGTCGTCGTCATGAGTGCCCTCATGGCGACGACCCGCCGCAAGTGAACGTGGTCGGTCAGGCGGCCTTGGCGAGGGCCTGTTCGATGTCCTGCCAGAGGTCGTCGGGGTGTTCGAGGCCGACGGCCAGGCGGACGGTGCCCTCGCCGATGCCGGCGGCGGCGAGGGACGCCGCGTCCATCTGGCGGTGCGAGGTGCTCGCCGGGTGCATGACGAGCGTGCCGGTGTCGCCGAGCGACGGGCTGAGCGACACCAGCCGCACCGTCTCGCTGAACACGCGCCCGGCCTCGCGCCCGCCGGCCAGCTCGAACGACAGCACGCCCCCGGCGCCGTCTGGCAGCAGCCGGCGCGCGGTCTCGTGCTGCGGGTGGTCGATGAGGCCCGGGTAGTGGACGCGGTCGACGGACGGGTGCGCGGCGAGGCGGCGCGCGATGTCGAGGGCGGTCGCGCTGTGCCGGGCGATGCGCATCGGCAGCGTCGCGAGCCCGCGCAGGGTCAGCCAGGCGGCGAACGGGTCGGTGATGGAGCCGAGTTCGACGGCGTGGTCCCAGACGCGGCCGTGCACGTCCGGGTCGGCGAACACCGCGGCGCCGCCCATGACGTCGCCGTGCCCGCTGATGTACTTGGTGACGGAGTGGACGACGATGTCCGCGCCGTGCTCGACGGGCCTGCAGAGCAGCGGCGCGAAGGTGTTGTCGACGACGGTGAGCACGCCCGTTCCCCGGACGGCCTCGGTGAACGCCGGGAGGTCGGTGACGTGCGTGGTCGGGTTCGCGATCGTCTCCAGGTAGAGGAGCCGGGTGTTCGGGCGCAGCGCCCGCCGCACCTCCTCCGGGTCGTCGCCGGGGACGTGGGTCAGCTCGAGGCCCCACCGGTCGGCCAGGTCGTGCAGCAGCGCGTATGTGCCGCCGTACAGCGACGACTGCGCGATCACGTGGTCGCCGGACTTCAGCAGCGCCATCAGGACGGCGTTGATCGCGCCCATCCCGGCGGAGGTGGCGAGGGCTCCGGCGCCGCCCTCCAGTTCGGCGAGGGACTGCTCGAGGGAGCGGACGGTCGGGTTGCTCAACCGCCCGTACAGGAACGCCTTGCCGGGGCCCTCGAAGGCGGCGGCGAGGTCGGCGGCCCCGTCGAAGGCGAACAGGTGGCCCTGGAAGATCGGCTGGGCGAGCGGGCGGCTGCCGGCCGGCGTGACGACGGGCGGGTGGACGGCGCGGGTCTGCGGGTCGTGTCCGGTCATGGTTCCAGCCTGCGGTGCGGCGGGGCCCGGCGGCAGAGCCAATCGCGGGCAGTGGCCTGGAGCCGGCTTCGACCAGTGGTCCGGACCACGCCCCCGGCTTCCGCTCCGCGGCGCCGGACCACCGGCCCGGCCGGGGCCGCCGGCGTCCCGCCGTCCGGTACGGTCCCCGTCCGCCGGCTCACCCACCCCGCGAGGGCGAGCCGGCGGCCGAGGCGTCCCGGACGGGCGACGCTCGGCGTCCCACGGCCGGAGACCCGAGCATGTCCCGGCGGGCCGGGTCCGCGCCATCCGGGAGATCACTGCCAACTCGCCGGAGATTTCGTATTCGTCCCTTACGGGCTACGGGGTCGCGTGCGCGAACAGGTGCCGGTACATCCGGCGCAGGCCGGGGAGATCACTGACAGGCTCCCCGAACGCCAGCCGCAGGTCGAACGTCCCGCCCGCGTCTGGCGACGGCGCGGAGCAGCGCAGCCACATTCCGTATCGGTCGAGCCCGAGCGGCCGGACCTCCGGCAGGCCGTCCGGATCGCCGGACGGTGACGCCGACACCGGCAGCAGGCCCTTCAGCTCGTCGCGGTGGCAGGAGTCCAGATGGGTCAGGATGCCCGCGCCGATGGCGACGAACGGGTCCGGCGTGGCGGCGGCGTACTCCTCCGGTTCGAGCGTCGCGCCGCCCCAGGCGTCCTCGATCTCGACCTGCGCGACGTCCAGTGTGAGGACCGTCCACGCGCCGTCGCGCGACGGCTCCTCGGCGGCGAGGTCGAGCAGTTCCGGACGCGGATGCGGGCGCGCCAGCTTCAGCGCGGCGTCCCGCAGCCCGGCCGGCGGCAGCTCGGACACCCAGCCGTGCAGCCAGGCCCGGCCGCGCACCCGGTCGGCGAGCGGGACCGGCGCGACGTCGCAGACGCGCAGCGTGGCGGGCAGGTCCTCCTCCCCCTCCAGCGCCTTGACCAGCGCCGACTCCTTCGGCAGGAGCAGCAGCGGCCGCCCGTCGACGTCCGTCGTGTACGCCGGGACGGGCGTGTGCGGGACGCCCGGCACGGCGAGGACGCCGTCGCCCATGCCGTAGGCGAGCGTCCGTGCCCGTTCCGCCGCCGTGGGCCCGTCCACCCGCGTCCCCGTCGTGTCCGCTCGCCCCACCATGGCCTCCTTGACGTACTAGGTTAGGCTTGCCTAACTAAGGCTTACCTAACCACTGAGGAGCGCCATGAACAACCCCCGCCCCAAGGTCCGCCTATCCCGAGCCCTCGGCATCCCCCTGACCCCCAAGTCCGTCAAGTACTTCGAGGCCCGCCCCTACCCGCCCGGCATGCACGGCCGCGCCCGCAAGCAGGAGACCGACTACAAGGTCCGGCTCCGCGAGAAGCAGCGGCTGCGCGCGCAGTACAACATCCGCGAGGCCCAGCTCAGCAACGCCTTCGCCAAGGCCGCCAAGGCCGGCGGCAAGACCGGCGAGGCCCTCCTCGTCGACCTCGAACGCCGGCTGGACGCGCTCGTCCTGCGCGCCGGCTTCGCCCGCACCATCTACCAGGCCCGCCAGTTCGTCGTGCACCGCCACATCCTGGTGAACGGCCGCCGCGTCGACCGCCCGTCCTTCCGCCTGCGCCCCGGCGACGTCATCACGGTCGCCGAGCGCAGCCGCGCGATGGACGCCTTCCAGATCGCCGCCGCCGGCGGCCACACCGACTCCGTGCCGCCCTACCTCGACGTCCGCCACGACGCCCTCGCCGCCCGGCTCGCCCGCCTCCCCGAACGCCCCGAGATCCCCGTCATCTGCGACGAACAACTCGTCGTCGAGCACTACTCCCGCTGATTCCCAGGGGGACGACCCCCTGGCCGCTTGAACCTCAGCCACAGGTCACGGGCAGGCACGCGGAGCGAGCGCAGCGAGCGGAGCGGGCCTGCCCGCCGGGCGACAGGCTGTTTCGCGCGGAGCGCCAGCGGAGCGGGAAACAGCCTGTCGACCGTTGACGGGGGTTCCAGGGGGTCGTCCCCCTGGGAGACTCAGCGGAGGTCGCCCAGTTCTTTGCGGGCGGTGGTGCGGAGGGTTCGGAGGGCCGCGACCAGGTGGTGGCGTTGGTCGTCGGTGAGGGGCGCGGCGAAGTGCGCGCGCAGCGTCTCGGCGTGCACCCGCAGGGCTTCGTCGAGCTTGGCGCGGCCCGCGTCGGTCAGCTCGACGAGGTGGCGGCGGCGGTCGCCGGCGGCGGCGCGGCGGCGGACGAGGCCGGCCTCCTGCATCCGGTCGACCAGCCGGGTCATGCCGCCGCTGGTGAGGATCAGCTCGCCGGCCAGCCCGCCCATGTCGGGGCAGTCCGCGCCGGCGTCCGACAGCCGGAGCAGCACCTCGAACACCGCGTGCCGGATGCCGCAGCGGCGCTCCAGCTCGCGGCCCGCGATGCGCTCCAGCAGGGCCGCGGCGGACAGCAGCGCGCCGAACTCGTGGATCACCTCGTCGGGCACCCGCGTGCCGCCGCCTGAGACCGTACGCTCCGTCACCGTCGACATTCTGCCCGCCCCCTCCGACACTTCCGCACAACGCGCCGCGCCCCGCGCGGCTTCCACCGTGCGGGGCGCGGACGCGGCGAGCGCCGGTGCTACGGCTTGCCGCTCTTGCTCGGGCTCGTGCTCGGCGACGGCGACGCGGCACTGCTGCCGGGGACCAGGCCGTTGCCGGTCTGGTTCTGGTTGTTGTCGTTGACGCCGGACGGGTACTGCTTGGTGACCTTCCACTTGCCGTCGATCTTGGCGAGGGCGAGGCGCAGCAGCGTGGCCGGCTGGCTCACCTGACCGTCCTTGGTCTGCAGGCCGATGTCGACCATGACGACCACCGTGGCGAACTTGTTGCTCACGCTGCCGACGAAGGCGTCGCTGCTCTTGGACGACATCCCGACCTTCGCGTCGGCCTTGAACGCGGCGGTCAGGCCCGGCAGCGTGGACTGCTTGAAGCTGTCGAGCAGGTCGCCCGCCATCAGCTTCTCGGCCTTGGCCGCCTGCGCCTGGTAGTTGGTCGCGTTGTAGTTGAACGCCACGTCGCCGTACTGGAGCGCGACCTTGGACACCGCGGCCCGGTCGTCCTTGTCGGACGCCATGCCGCTCGCCCGCCTCCACTGCCAGATCGCGAGGCTCGCCAGCAGCGCGACCACGAGGACCGTCGCGATGACGCGGCCGAGGGCGGGCCCCTCGGCGCGCTCCTTCGGCGCTCGGACGGGGGTGTAGGAGAACGGGCCCACCTTGCGGACGGGACCGGCCGCCGGAATCTCCGCGGCGGCCTTCTCCGGGGGCTCGAGCCGCTCGGGACGGGGCTTCGCCGCCGCCGCGGGCCGGGCCGGGGACGCCTTCGCCGAAGGCTTCGCCGCGGGCTTGGCCGTCTTGACCGCCTTGGCCGGACGGGCGGGGGGCTCCTCGTCCTCGTCCTCCTCGGCCTCGATCGCCTCCAGGACGTCCTCGAGGTCGTCATCGTCGTCGATGACCTCGATGACCCGGACCCGCCGCTTGCGCTTGGGCTTGGCGGCGGCCGGCCGTTCCTCGGCCCCGGACGCCTCCTCCGCCTCGGACGCCTCCTCCGGCTCCGACGCCTCGGCCGCCGGGGCCGCCGCCTCCTCGACCGCCTCGTCCTGCGCGGACGCGACCGCCTCGACCTCGTCGGCCTCGTCGGCCGGGTCGCGCTCCCGGGCGGCGTCCGCGGCTTCCTTGGTGGTCTTGGCTGTCACTTCGGTACTCCTACGGGGATTGGGGTCAGTCCTTGCCGCGGCGGCGAAGCCGGGACAGGCGGGACACCACGGGCACCGAGCCCATCATGACCCTGATCAGCACCATCAGTGCCAGAACCGGGGGAATGTACACTAGCCAAACCGGCGGCCCACCAGAAGAGTCCTTGCCGTTGTTCGCGGCGTTCTGGGCCTTCAGCGGCTTGTCGAGCGCGGGATCGTGGGTGGGGATCACGTCGCCCGGGTTCTTCGCCCGGTAGGTGTTCTGCTTGACGCCCAGCGCGGGCGTCCGGCCTCCGGCGCAGGTCGGCACCTTGGCCAGCTGCGGCTGCGGCAGCGGGTACTTGTACTCCAGCGCCGCCTGGCGCTTCAGCGTGATCTCGAAGATGACGTTCAGCACGGGCTTGCCCTGGTCCAGCCCGATCACGTTGTCCAGGACGGTCTTCAGCTGCGGCGCGACCGCCAGCGTGGTCTTCAGGTCGGACAGGTAGTTCGGGTTGTAGGCGGAGATGCCCCAGTTGCCGAGCGTGTCCACCGTGCAGTCGAAGTTCGGGCCCATCTCGTCCAGCAGGCCGTTCACCGTGGACAGCAGGCCGGGCCCGGTGTCGCGCAGCTCGGCGAGCTGGCCGCGCATCTGGGCGAGGGCCGAGGTCAGGGCCGCGACGTTGTCGATGCCGGCGCCGAGCGCCCCGCGGTTGCGGTTCAGCACGCTGGTGATCTTGCCGAGGTCCTTGGTCAGCCCGTCCAGCAGCTCGGTGTTCTGCGCGAACGTCTGGGTGAGCTGGTCGCCGCCGTTGACGATCTGGCGGATGGAGTCCTCGCGGCCCGCCAGCCCCTCCGACAGCTCGTGGGTGAGCACCTTCGCGTCGTCGGGGTTGATGGCGTCCAGGGACTTGATGACCGCGCCGAACAGGTCGCTGTACTTCGGCGGGACCTTGGTCTGCGACACCGGGATGACGGTGCCGGGTCGCATCGGCGCCGCGCCCGCCTGCCCGGGGCCGGGGGTCAGCTCGACCACCGGCTCGCCGACCGCGGACTTGCGGGCCGCCGCCGCGGTGACGCCGCGCGGGATCTTCACCCCGCGCTCCATGTCGAGCCGGACGACGACCTTGGTCTTCTGCAGCTTCACCGAGTCGATCTTGCCGACCCGCAGGCCGAGGTAGTCGACCTCGAAGCCCGGGTGCAGGCCCGGCGACGACTCGAACTCGACCGTGATGTGGTACGGCCGCTCGATGAAGTCGAAGTGCACCACGTTCCGGAACGCCCACACGACCATGATCACGGCCAGGGCGCCGAACACCGCCAGGTTGATCGTCACTCGCCTGGTCATTGCCGCCCCTGCAGGATCTTGTCGAGGTCCGGGAACGCGGTCTTGAACTGCTTGGGCAGCTCGGTGCCGCCCGTGCCGCCGGTTCCGCCCGAGCCGCCCGACGCCTTGGTCTTCTTCTTCGCGGGCTGGTCGCCGCCGAGCACGGGCGTCCCGTCCGGCCACACGATGTTCAGCAGCGGGTACAGCAGCAGCTGGCCGTCATAGCTGGCCTTCGGCAGCTTGTCGCTGAAGGTGACCAGCCCGTTGACCAGGTTCGTCAGCCGGGTCCGGTTGTTGCCGAGCTGCGCGAGGACGGGGTCGAGGTCGTTCAGCAGCTTGCGGAACCGGGCGACCCGCCCCTCCAGCACCTTGTCGTTCAGCTGGCGGGCGGCCTCGGTCAGCGTGGAGACCGTCTTGAGGATCTTCTGCTTGTCCTCGTTGAGCAGCCGGGTGGTGCGCTCGAGCTGGACCGGCGCCTCGCTCAGCGCGTCGTCCCCGGCGGCCAGCGACCGGCCGAGCCTGGCGAGGTGGTCGACCGACTCGCCGAGCTGCACGCGCTGGTCGGCGACCAGCTTCAGCAGGCTCGTCGCCTTGGCGATCGTGGTGTTGAGCTTGGTGCCGTTGCCGTCGAGCGCGGTGGCGCCGGCGTTGACCACCGTCGCCACGTCGTTGCCGGCGAGCGCCTGCACCAGCGGGCCCGCCTGCCCGACGACCTGCTCGAACGCCGGCTGCACGCTGGTCTGCCCGATCGCCGCGTGGTTCGCCAGGAACGGGCCGCGGTCCATGCTGCCGCCCGGCGGCATCTGCAGGTCGACGAAGTTCTCGCCGAGCAGCGACGTCACCTTGATCTCGGCGCGGGTGCCCTGCGGGATCCTGATCCCGTCCTTGATGGACAGCGTCACCTTGGCGCGGTAGCCGTCCAGCTGCACCTTGGTGACGCTGCCGACCGTGATGTCGGACATCTTCACGCTGTGGCCGGCGACGAGACCCTGCACGTCGCTGAAGTCGGCGGTGAGCGTGAGGTGCCCCTTCGGCGCGCCGACCGTCTTGTAGTTGCAGCCGGAGACGGCGAGGACCACGGCGAGGACGAGCAAGACGACCTTCCTGCCCATCATTTGCCTCCGTTCTGCCACGGACAGTTGGAGTTGGGCTCGGGAAGCGGGCAGGCGACCTCGTCGGAGTCCATCAGGCCCTTCAGCCAGGTCCGCACGAACGCGTCGGTGGCGAACCGGATGTGCAGCGACTTGTCCTTCTTGCCGTAGCCGCCGATCAGGGCGTCGCTGACGCCCGGCAGCACGTTCAGCAGCTGCGCGAGCTGCTTGGCGTTGCCCTTCAGCACCAGCGCGACCCGGGTCAGGACGGCGAGGTCGTCGGGCAGCTGCCCCTTGTACTTCTGGATCAGCTTGTTGCCGTTCTTGGACAGGTCCAGCACCGCGCTGATCAGCTCCTGGAGGTCGCCGCGCTCGGAGCTGAGCACCTGCGTCGCCTGCCCGAAGTCCTGGATCATGGTGCCGAGCACCTGCTCGCGGCCCCGCACCACCCCGGCCATCTTGCTGAGGTTCTGCGCGACCTCGATCAGGTCCTTGTCCTGCCCGGCGACGTTCTCCACCAGCCGGGCGCTCTGCTCCAGCGTGGCGTTGAACTCCTTGCCGTTGCCGTTGACGGAGTCGGCGGCCTTGCCGAGCGCGGTCTGCATCTTCGACGGGTCCAGCGCGTTCGCCAGGTTGGTGAAGGAGTTCAGCGCGTCGTCCACCTCGACCGGGACCGAGGTCCGGTTCTCCGGGATGACGTTCGAGGTCTCCTTCGGCTGCCCCGGCCTCCACGCCGGGTGCAGCACCAGGTTGCGCTCCCCCACCAGGTTCAGCGGGACGATCGAGGCCTGCACGCCCTGCGGCAGCGGGACGTCCCGGTCGATGTGGAACGTCACCTTGATCTTGTCGCCCTGCTTCTCGACCGTGTCGACCCGGCCGACGTCGGTGCCCATCACCAGCACCTTCGACTCGGGGTAGAACGAGCGCGCCTTCGGCACGTAGACGGTCATCTCGCGCTTCCCGCCGGACGAGCCGAGCGAGCAGCCGCCGAGCGCGGCGGCCAGCACCAGCGCGATCGCGGCGGCGCCCAGCCTGGTCGTCCGGGGGACCCGGGTGAGCCGGCCCATCAGTTGCCTCCCTCTCCGGCGGGGGAACGCCGCGTGGAGATCGGGCCGGGCGGCTGGATCGGCCCGAGCCCGGTGAGCACGCCCTCGATCCAGGGCCCGTTGCCCTTCAGGTTGGCGACCTGCTGGAACGTCGGGCCGAGCAGCGAGAAGTCGGTGTTCAGCGCGTCCATGTTGGGGGCCAGCCGGGTCGTCAGCAGGTGCAGGTTGTCCAGCAGCGTGTCCAGCTTCTTCTGGTTCCTGGAGATGACGTTGTCGAGGGTGCGCACGGTCCGGCTGCCCTGCCCGATCGTGGCGGCCAGCTCGTTGCGCCGGTTCACCAGCGACTGCAGCAGCACCTGGCTGGCGTCGATGATCTCCCGGAGCTTGTCGTCCTTGGCCGCGAGCGTGCCGGTGATGGTCTTGCTCGCCTCGATCAGGTTCTGGATCTGCGGGTAGGAGTCGTTGAGCGTGCGCGACAGGTCCTGGATGTTCTCCAGGATCCGGTGCAGCTTCACCGCGCCCGGCGACTTGATCGCCGAGACCTCCGTCAGCAGCTTGGTCATGCTCTTCTCGTCGAGCTTGCCGACGATGTTCTGGGTGTTCTCCAGCGCCTCGGGGACGGTGAACGGGACGCCGGTGTGCTCCAGCGGCACCCGCCGCCGGGACTCCGGCAGGCTCGCCAGGTACGGCTTGGCGACCGGCCCGGACAGCTTCAGGTAGCGGCCGCCGAGCAGCGTCGTCGTCTCGATCTCCGCGCGGGTGTCGCGGCCGAGGTCGATGCCGGCGTTGACGTGCCAGCTGATGAGGACCCGGCCGTGCGCGAAGTCCGGCTCCACCGCGGTGACCCGGCCCGCCTTCACGCCGGCGACGCGCACGTCGTCGCCCTTCTTCAGGCCGGCCTGGTCGGAGAAGTAGCCGCTCATCGTGTAGCCCTGGTCGAACAGGTGCAGCTGCCCGATCGCGAACGCGAAGATCAGCGCGACGGCGAGCACCGCGAGCGTCACGATCGCGACGACCTTCTGGTTGACGTCCCGCAGGGACTTGAGCGCCATCAGCCGCCACTCCCCGTCAGCATCGCCTTGAGCTTGGACAGGTCCTGCTTGGACGGCTCCTTGGTGCCGGGCGCCTTCGGCAGCTGCATCGGGAAGGGGCACGGCCCCTGCACAATGTTCAGGCACAGCGCGTTGGTGCGCAGGAAGTGCCCGCCGTTGGCGGCGGCGAACAGCTCGCGGAGGGTCAGCGGCAGCTGCTGCACCATCTTCTCCAGCTGGTCGACGTTCAGCTGGAAGGTCTCGCTGAACTTGCCGAGGTTGTCGATGATGCGGCCGAGCTGCGCGTCGTTGCCGCCGAGCACCGCGTTCAGGTTGGTGGTGACGCCCGAGATCTGCACGACCGCGTTCTCCAGCAGCTTGCGGTTGTCGGCGAACACGCCGGTCAGCGAGGCCAGGTTGTCGACGCTCGCGGAGATCTGCGAGTCCCGCTTGGCGAGCGCGCCGCTGACCGTCTCGTAGTTGTCGATCATTCCCTTGATGGTGTCGCGGCGGGCCTCGAAGGTCTTCAGCAGCACGTCGAGGTTGTCGGTCAGCAGCGAGATGTTCTGCTCGTTGCCGTCCAGCGCCTGCGAGAAGGCGAAGAGGATCTTGTTGATCTGGTTCGGGTCCAGGCTCTGGGTGAGCGGGCCGAGGCTGTTGAGGATCTCGCCGAGGTCCACCACCGACCGGGTGTGCGGCACCCGGTCGCCGTTGCCGAGCCTCCCGGGGCTGGAGCCCGGCTCCAGGTAGATGACGCGCTGGCCCATCACGTTGCGCCAGCGGACGGCGGCGGTGGAGTCGGCGGGCAGCCGGACGTCCTTGTCGACCGCCATCCCGACCACGGCCTTGCCGCGCACCACCTTGATGCTCTTCACCTGGCCGACCGGCGTCCCCGCCACCTTCACCTGGTCGCCGGTGAGCAGGCCGGTGACGTCGTCGAACGTCGCGGTCAGCTTGTAGCGGGAGTTGAAGCTGGTGCCGAGGATCTGCTGCCCGATGTAGAAGGTCAGCAGCACGGTCACGATGAGGAAGACCACGAACTTCAGGATCGTGGCGTAGTCCGGGCCGCGGGCGGTCCGGCCGAGCACCGGGCTCATGGCCGCCCTCCCGCCGTCGTCTTGCCCTTCGGCTGGAACGGGTCGGTGGTGCACACGTCGATGAAGATCTGGCACAGGTCGAGGGAGAGTGCCTCCTTGGCCTGCGCGATCGTGGTGCCCTCCGGCCCCGGAATCCGGATGATCTTGGAGAGCAGGGCGAAGAACCCGTTCAGGCTGTCCATCAGCACCGGCAGCTTGTCGTTCTCGGAGCGCACCGTCGCGGCGACCCCGCCGACGTTGTCGATGATCTTGCCGAGGTTCGCGCCGTGCCCGCGCATCGTGGTGCCGACCGTGTCGCCGAGCTCGCTCGCCTGCGCCAGCAGCTGGTTGATCTTGTCCGGCTTCTCGTTGATCACCTTCGACAGCGTGTTGAAGTCGCCGGTGAAGCGGGTGACGTTGTCGCCGTGCGCGGCGAGCGTGCCCGACAGCCCGTTGATGTCGTTCAGCAGCGCCTGGATGTACGCCCGGTCCTTGTACGTCGCGTCCACGACCGTCGACCCGTTCTGGATCAGCCGGCGCGCCGCCGGCCCCTCACCCGACAGGCCGGAGCCGAGGGTGTGCAGGATCGTCGCCACCTCGTCGGGGTTGATCGCCTTGGTGAGGTTGTAGGCGGGCCACGCCGTCTGCGACAGGTCCTGCGGGTCGGCGGTCTTCTGGACCGTCCCGCCGTCCTTCAGGTACGGGCCGGTCACCTCGTGCGGGCCGGGGTTCAGCACCAGGTCCTTCGGCCCGAACACCGAGACGGGCTCGATCGTCGCGCTGGCGGTGTCGGCGACCCGGACGCCCTTGTCGACGCGGATCCGGACGGTGACCCGGCCGTTGCGGTCGAGCTTGAGGCGCTCGACGGTGCCGACCGCGATGCCGCGGATCTTCACGTCGGACTTGCCGGGGTCCAGGCCCTGGCCGGCGGTCCCGAAGGTCGCGTCGTAGTACGTCGAGCCCGCGTGGGACGGGGTGCTCGCGATCGCGACGACGATCGCGGCGGCCGCGATCACACCGGCGCCGACCAGCCCGAACACCGTCCGGGACCGGCTGGAGAGGCTCTCGTCGCTCATCCGGTCAGCCTCACGGTGCTGCCGTGGCCCCAGAAGATGTACGACAGGAGCAGGTTCATCAGGATCATCAGGATGGTGGACTCCCGGATGGCACGGCCCGCGGCGACGCCGACGCCGACCGGGCCGCCCGAGGCGTAGTAGCCGCGGTAGCAGTGGATGAACATCACGATGAACGCGAAGATCGCGACCTTGATGACGCTGTAGAACACGTCGATCGGCGGCAGGTAGAGGTGGAAGTAGTAGTCGTAGATGCCGGGCGACAGCCCGAAGTACTGGATCGTGATGAACCGGGTGGCGAAGAACGCCATGAACAGCGACACCAGGTAGAGCGGGACCAGGGCGATGACGCCGGCGGCGACCCGGGTGCACACCAGGTAGGCCAGCGAGTTGATGCCCATGACCTCCAGCGCGTCGATCTCCTCGGAGATCCGCATCGCGCCGATCTCGGCGGTGAACCCGGTGCCGACCTGCGCGACCAGCGCCACGCCCGCGATGATCGGGGTGACCTCGCGGACGTTGGAGTAGCTGGCGACCAGCCCGGTGAACGCCTCCGCGCCGATGCGCTCCAGCCCGGGATAGCCCTGCAGGCCGACCATCGCGCCGGTGGCCAGCGACATCGTCGCGATGACGAAGATCATGCCGCCGCCGATCACCAGCGCGCCGACGCCGACGGTGATGTCGCTGACCTGCTTGGCCAGCGTCTTGCCGTACTTGCGCCGGATGACGATGTCGAAGAGCAGGTGGTACAGCACCCGGCCGAGGAAGATCGGCAGGTTGGCCGAGGCCGACAGCCCGGCCGTGCGGCCCTTGAAGGCCCGGCCCAGCCTGCGTACGGGGGAAATGGCGACCATCAGAACCTCGGGGGGAAGAGAACCTGGTAGATCATGGTGAGGATGTAGTTCGTCGCGAACACCACGATCGAGGTGACCACCACCGCCCTGTTCACCGCCCGGCCGACGCCGACCGGGCCGAGGTCGCAGTTCATGCCCATGTAGCACGCGACCGCGGCGGCGATGAATCCGAAGATCCACGCCTTGAACAGGGTGATCATCAGGTCCGAGAACTGCAGCAGGGTCGTCGCGCCGTCGAAGAACGCGCCCGGGCTGACGCCCTGCTGGATGACGTTGAAGTAGTAGCCGCCGAGCACGCCCGCCAGGATCACCACCGAGCAGAGCAGACCGGAGACCATGCTCGCCGCCCACAGCCGGGGGGTGACCAGGCGGTGGATCGGGTTGATGCCCATGACCTCCATGGCCGCGAGTTCGTCGCGGATGTTGCGGGCGCCCATGTCCGCGGTGATGGCGGACCCGCCGACGCCGGAGACCAGCAGCGCGGCGGCCAGCGGGGCCACCTGCTGGATCATCGCGGCGGTCAGCAGCGCGCCGGTGCCCGACTGGGCGCCGAGCTGCCGGGCGATGTCGCCCACCTGCAGCGAGATGGTGGCGCCGAGCGGCACCGCGATCAGCATCACCGGCACGCTGGTCACCCGGGCGAGGAACCAGCACTGCTCGACGAACTCGCCCCACCACTGCCGCAGGTCCCAGGTGCGGCGCAGCCCCTCCAGGAGGGTCACGCACAGCAGCCCGGTCTCGTCGAGCGCGCGCTCGACCCGTCTGCGTGCCAGGTCCGGGGCCTTCGTCAGGCTCAGGGCCATCAGCCGGTGCCCTCCCCCGCGGGGGGTGCGTGAAGGGTCACTCCAGCCTCCTTCGTTCTCGGACGTCGGCGCCCATCCGATACTCCGGTTCCCTGCCCTACCACGGGGGCGCCGCTGTTGTCCCGCTGGTGTTCCGCGCCACCATGGTCTCGGTCGAGACCGGTATCACTCACAGGACCATCAGGGTCACACGGACGCTCTCGTCCCGCTTGTGATCTGGAGCACTCTATTGGAAGAAGTTCTAAGAAGCGAGTACTTACATCATGATTTGTCCGAAGCTACGATCTCCCGGGTGCGAATCGAGGCGCGACGAGGCGCGGAACAAGCCCGGGAGGACGGCGTGGACCCGCTGGTCACCGGCATCAGGGACCGCTGGGCCGGGCAGGGCATGGCCGGCGGGCCGTGGCCGTTCATGGCGATCAGCTCGGTCGAGCGGCTGCACCAGATGCTCAAGAAGGCGCTGGACACCGAGCTGAAACGGTTCGGGCTGAGCCGTACCGGCTACTTCCTGCTGACCACGCTGGCGCTCATCGGCAACGGCAACGCCCGGCTGAGCACGCTCGGCCGGATCCTGATGATGCATCCGACGACGGTGAAGCTGACCGTCGACCAACTGGAGGCCGGCGGGCTGGTCGAGCGGGCCCGCCATCCGAGCGACCGGCGCGCCACGCTCGTCCAGATCACCGCGGCGGGGCGCGAGCAGGTGAACGCCGCGAACCTCGCGCTGGAGGACCCGGCCGGCGCCCTCGCGCCGTTCGAGGGAATGCACCGCGACCTGTTCGAGGCGCTGCAGCCGGCCCGGCTCGCGGCCGGCGACCTCGAGCTCTGAGCCCCGGCGAACCCGGCGGGGCGGTGATGAACCGGGCGTGACGTCGCCTGCGTACATCGTCATAGGCAACACAAGACCCGGGCGATAAGGCAGTCTTCTCCTATGCCACAGAGTCACGGCACGCGCAGACGTACCGCTTCCGCCTCCGCCCGCGCCCGCTCCGAGCAGCGGCGCGGCGGACGGCGGCGGGGCGGTGAGCGGGACGCCGGAAGCCGCCGGGCGGCCCGCGTCCCCGCGCCCAGGCAGTCCCCCGAGGACCTGGAGGCGCTCGCCGCGTCCGGCCCATCGGGTCCGTACGGAGGCGACGAGCGGGCGCTGCCCGACCGCTACCGTCCCGGGAAGCGGCGCCGCGCCTGGCGGCTGCTCACCCACAACGTCACCATCACCGTCGCGGGCATCGCCGTGCTCGCCGGCGGCGTGGCGTTCGTCGACTGGGACAAGGTGCTGGGCGAGGCCGACCCGCCGAAGGCCGCCGCGAACGGGCCGGTCTCCACCAACGACATGCTCGCCCACCTTCAGGGCTTCGACATGGACGCCGTCACCGCCGACTCCATCGCGGCGGCCAAGGAGCGCGCCTACAAGGAGCACCAGGCGTACATGAAGAAGCTCAAGGAGAAGGCCAAGAAGGACGCGGCGGCCCGCGCGAAGCTGAAGGCCGAGCAGGAGAAGGAGCGGCTCGCCAAGTCCAACCCGAGCGCCGCGCAGAACAAGTCGTACGGCAAGAAGATGAACGCGGCCAAGGGCTGGGGCAACTGCTGGTCCTCGCTGCTGACGCTCTGGAACCACGAGAGCGGCTGGAACGAGCGGGCCACCAACCCGGGCAGCGGCGCGTACGGCATCCCGCAGGCGCTGCCCGGCTCCAAGCTGGCCAGTGCGGGCTCCGACTGGCGCACCAGCTCCCCCACGCAGATCGCCTGGGGCCTCGGCTACATCAAGGCCCGCTACCACGACCCGTGCGGCGCGTGGTCCTGGTGGTCCGCCCACCACTGGTACTGAGCGGGCCGCCCGTAGCGAGCGCGCCGCCGGTGCCACCTGCTGGTGGCCCGGCCGCGATCCGGGCACGATGTGGGGATGACCACGAGCAGGGCGCGCCCGGCGGGCGGCGCGGGTGAGGCCGGCGGCGCCGGACGGCAGTGGGCGCGCGCGGACGCGACCCGGCAGTCGCTGCTGGCGGCCGCGCAGCGGGTGTTCGCCGACCGCGGCTACGCCGACGCGGGCATCGCCGAGATCGTCGAGCGGTCCGGGATCAGCGTCGGCAGCCTGTACCACCACTACGGCGGCAAGGCCGGGCTGTACGTGGCGCTGTGGGAGGAGCTCACCGAAGAGCAGGAGCAGAGCGCCGCGCGGGCGGTGTCGGCCGCCCGCAAGGCCGGCGAGGACGACCCGATCGCCCTGTTCATCGCGGGCGCCCGCGCCTACCTGCAGGTGTGCTGGGAGCGGCGGGAGGCGGCCCGGCTGTTCCACGGCGGCGAGGGGCCGTCCGGCTCGTCGCTGATGCGGCGCAGCCGGGCGCAGCACTGGATCGCGCAGAACACCAAGCTGCTGCGCGGCACGTCCGGCACCCCGGCGGGCCGCGCCGGGCAGGTGCTCAGCCTGGTGCTGACCACCGTGATCGGCGAGGCCGGGCGGGAGATCGCCACCGCCGAGGGCGAGGCGGAGGCCGCCGAGATCATCGACGAGGTGTGCCGCATCCTGATCCGGCTCGCCCGCTGACACGGCCCCGCCCGGTCCTCAGCGGGCCCGGGCGGGCAGCAGCGCCAGGCGCGGGCCGCGGCGGGCGTGCCTCCTGCGGCGACGGCGGGCCGGGCGCGCCGGTTCGGGCTCCCGCCACTCCAGCCTCGGGACGCCCTCGGCAGGCGGCGCCGCCTGCGCCTGAGGCTCCTGCGGCGCCGCCCAGGACGCGGC